>JADLDX010000120.1 GCA_020846515.1 Pirellulaceae bacterium | reverse complement strand
TTTGGGACTGATCCTGCCAGGCTGTGGTGGCGGTGGCGGTGGCGATACATCCTCGACCGCGAGCAGCCCGGCGGATTCAGCGCCAGCTCCGGCCATGGGCATGCCCGGCGACGAGATGCCCGGCGACATGATGGCCGCAGATCCGACGACCACCGACGGTTCCGGTGCCGCAATGGGTGATGCGGGGATGCCGGGTGGCATGCCGGGAGATGCGACCAACATGGAAGGAATGGGCATGATGCCAGCGGGAGGCGATATGTCGATGATGACCCCGCCTGATTACTCTGCGATGGGTGCTATGCCAGGCATGAGCGACCCGACCATGGGCATGCCGGGGATGGGTATGCCAGGTATGGGTATGCCAGGTATGGGCATGGGTGGGCCAGCTTTCGAAGATCCTGCGCCAGCCGAAGATGCTGACTACATGTCCAAGGCCCAATATGCGTTTGCTATTGGAAAAGAAGTAGCAGCTGAACAATATGCCATCGCTGAAATACTGGCCAACGACGCAGACGCAGCTGGATTGTTGCAACAAGTCCGCTGGTCACCCAGTCTTCGCAAACTGGCGATGACGCTTCGATTTGCCGTCGGCGTAGATCTAAAAGCGCCTGGGAATATACAAGACTACAAGCCGATCGGACGAACGCCCTTTGCCAACAATGGCCAAAATGGCGGCGGCTCGGAAATGAATATGGGAATGAGCGGTATGCCAGGTGCTTCCGGTGGTGCTCAAGGTTCACAGAAGAACTTTGGTGACTTGACGGGGCGCTTTGGAGAAGACTTTATCAAGACGTTTGAAACGGCTTGGGATGGTGGTGGCTTTGGCACGATCTTCAAGGATATTGAGACTATAGTTCCTGTCGTCCGACCTGCTGGTATGGCCAACGCTATGGGAATGGGCATGGGCATGGGTATGGAGGGCATGAGCCCTGGCATGATGGGAGACATGAGCGGCATGCCTGGCGGTATGGCGGGCATGCCAGGTATGGGCCCCGATGGAACTCCTTTGGCATCTGCTGACCCAGCGCTGCGCGAGCGAGCCGTGCCGGGCAAACAGATGGTGCCCGGACTGTTGTATTTGGGGACGGGCAGTCAAAGCGAACTGGCTGGCAAAGCTGAGGCAGAAGGTGTCGACTACCTGTTTATCTTCGAAGTTGAAGTTAAAGGTCAACGCAACGGTATCAGTAACGACACCCGGCTAAAGTTGATTGCCGCCAAAGACCAAGCCGCCGTTGGCGCGACGACTACCCTCAATAACATGAAGGTGGATCGAGCTATGGCCATGAAAGGCGATAGCGATGATGTGGCCAAACAACTGACGAATCTGTTCCGCAAGGTCGAGGGGCTCAAATTCGTTGACTTGCCCAAACTGCAGCCCGTACATGCTCAGGCGCGTATCAAGTCTCTGATCGAGAAGAAAACCAAAGACATTTTGCCAATCCTCATGGAAATTAAACTATTCCATTCCATCGGTTTGCTCAACGATGAGGAACGCGATGCTGGTTATCAGCTAACTGCCGGCGGCAATGGATTGGCCTTCGTCAGCGGTACGCCTGAGGATCGCGAGTTTGTACTCAGCCCCCTCTTGCCGGCTTACAAATAACCCTCCTAAAACACGCTCGCTTGCTCAAAGCGAATGTCTGCCGATAATTCGACGGCGTCTGAGTGAACAAACCGCACTCGGCGCCGTGTGGCCACGCGTGCGGCAAAGATTACCCCCCCAGAAATTCAACCACCTCCTCCACTACTTACCTCATCCACTTGGAGCATCTCCCACATGAGATCATCAGCCAGTCGTCGTGAATTTTTGCAGGTTACCTCCGCCGCTGCTGCGGGCGCGATGTTCGCCGGTGTCGGAACGTCCTCGCAATCGTTGGCTCAGCAAGCAGCAGCCAGTCCGAACGAACGTTTGCGCATCGGCTGCATCGGGACCGGAGATCGGTGGAAAGCAGTGGTCAGTCAAGCGAAGCAGTTTGGTGACGTGATCGCCGTGTGCGATGTCGATGCCAATCACATGGCTGAGGGTCGAAAAATGATGCTGGACGCCCAATCCAAATCGGGGCGTGAATATACTGTCGATGCCTATGAAGACTATCGACAGATCTTGGATCGCAAGGACATCGATGTGGTGACTATCGTCACCCCCGATCACTGGCATTCGAAGATTGCCATCGAGGCCATGCAGGCCGGTAAAGACATCTACTGCGAAAAGCCACTGACGTTGACCATCAACGAAGGCAAACAGATCGTCAAGGTGCTGGATGAAACCAAACGCGTGTTTCAAGTAGGTACCCAACAACGAACGGAAATGAATCAGCGATTCATTCAAGCGGTGGCCATCATTCGGGCTGGCCGAATTGGCAAGATCAAGAAGGTCACTTGCGATATAGGTGGCGCTCCAACCAGCGGCATGATTCCGACAGCCGATGTGCCAGCGGGATTGAATTGGGAACGCTGGTTGGGTCAGGCTCCGTTGGTCGACTTCCGCTTCAAATCCACCGAAGGACGCTGGGGCAATTCACGCTGCCATTACGAATTCCGTTGGTGGTATGAATATTCCGGTGGCAAGATGACGGACTGGGGCGCACACCATGTGGACATCGCCAGTTGGGCGATGGGCATGGATAAATCGGGCCCGCTCAGTTTGGAAGGCATCGCCAAGCACCCCGTCGAATTCAAAGGCGGCTTGCCAACTCGTGATGACCAGTACAACACGGCTACGGAATTCGATGTGACGGTTATGTGCCCCAATGACGTTGAAATGCACATCGTATCCAAGTCACCAGACGGCAATGGCATTTTATTTGAAGGTACTGATGGTCGCTTTCACGTCAGTCGCGGTAGTATCAAGGGCGGTGTCATCGACGCGCTTAAGGACAATCCACTACCAGAAGATGCGTTGGAAAAAGTCTACGGCGGCAAGATTCCGCGGATGCACTTCGAGAACTTCGTGGAATCGATTAAGGCTCGCAAGCAACCGATTTCGGATGTTCACAGCCACCACCGAGCGATGACCACGTGCCATTTGGCCAACATCGCCATTCGACTGGGACGCAAAATCAACTGGGACTCTCAAAAACAAATGATCGTTGGTGATGCGGACGCAGCCCAGTGGATGGGTCGCGAACAACGCAAAGGCTACGAAATCAACGTGAGCGTTTGATCGTTCCCTCGCTCCTGCTAACTGCTAACTCCTTATTGCTCCATGTCGCGTAGGTGCACATCCAAGGCACCTACCGACATGCGGATCTCAATGATCGACAAGGTTAGCGAACCGACCATCATCAATAGGCTACAGGCGAAGATCACTTTGCCAGCCAACCGGCAAACAGGGCTGCCATGCACAACGTGCAACACAGCAAACTGCCGACTCCCAAAGTCTGCATATCGCGAATAAGGTTGATGCGTCGGCGCAGGTTCGAAATCTCTAAAGTGAAGACGGGACTGGGCGATGACTGGTGGTCGGCGTGCAGCTTGCGAATGATGGTTGCCAAAGCCAAAAATCGATTGGTGTAAGCCAGCAGCAAGAGCGATATCGTCGAGAACAGCAGCGCGGGTGTCGTCAGATCGATTTCCATCAGTGTATTCCTTCACGTAGTGGTCATTGGGAAAGCCTTTGAGACTACTCATGATAAGCGCGTGTGAAAAAACAATTCGGGACAAAGGCACATTGCACCTGCAGAATCAGTGCTATTGACCAGTAACTAAGAGAACTTCCATGCGATTGTTTGCTGGAACGCCCTTCGATATACCGCCCAAGTGCGAGCGTTGTGGCCTGCTGGAAAGCGAATGCCGCTGTACTCCGTTGCCCGACTATTTGCCGCCCGATAAACAGACGGCCAGGTTGCAGGTTGAGAAGCGACCTAAAGGCAAACTGGTCACTGTGGTCTCGGGCTTGAAGCCAACCGCCAGCGACCTGCCAGCTCTGCTGACCGTACTGAAGAACGCTTGCGGTGCTGGCGGAGCCTGCAAAGAAGGCTCCTTAGAAATCCAAGGCGACCATCTCGATCGCGTGCGCCAGACGCTGCAAAAGATCGGCTACAAAACGAAGTAGCCACCGTCGCCAGACGGTGGACTGGTAGCCACTGTCGCCAGACGGTGGACTTGCCTGGCGAGTAGGTGAACGCTCTGACGGCCTCGCTTGATTTACGGTAATTCGATGTCGGTAGGTGGGCCGCTTGTGGCTGGACGAGTAAACAGTTCGCCATACTTGGTGGAGCCATCCAGGAAGCCGCCATGTCTGAGAAAGAACTGGCCATTCTCGATACCCATAGTGCGGTCGAATCGATCGGTTCGACCAGTGGCATCATGGCTAAACTTCGCGTCGGTCAGTTCCAGCCATTTCCCATCGCTCAACCGGATCCATTGGTTGGCATACAGCGCTTTGCGTTGCAGATGCCCAGTATCGCCACCAAAGTTTTCGCTGAAGCTGTGCAGGCCACGCAACCAGCCGCCTTCTTTAGGGGCTTTCCACGATGAAATCAACATCCAACGTTGATCAGCGTTTCGATACCAGTAGCCCGAATAGATCGTAAAGGTCTTGTCGACGGGTTGGGCGGTGACGATGAACCTTTGTTTTTCGTTCGTTTTCCACATCGTCTTCAGATGGCTGTGTCCTCCGGTGCCTTCGTTGCCAAAATCGCCAGTGAAAACACCTTCGCCTTTACGCACCAGTTGCACTCGATTTTCGTCTGCCACCTTGTCGCGGCTGATGCCCTCATTGCCGCTATCCCAAACGCTGAAGATGATGCGACGCTCTTGAAGACTGTTGACCTGCATACCGAAGTAACCACGGTGCCAACCGCAAGCCATATAAAAAGTAGCCGTGGGGTCTTCGACCGCAGTCACGTCGCATGCAAAGGCCTCTACCGATAGGTTCTTGGGTACAGGGTACATTAAATGTACCGAAGCTGCATTGCGACGTTCTTTGAGATTGAAATGCACCTCCTGCGTCGCTGCGCCCTCGAGTACCAGGCTCTTTACTTCTGCGAGTGGTTCACCCGAAGCATCCAGAGCCGTTAGCTCAATGCGTTGGTGGCCCGGTTGACCGATGTTGAACATGCCGAAATCGGCCAAGGTCGTTTCGTTGGCCGCCGCCGCGCTGACAGTTACCTCCTTGGATTGGTCGTTAATCGTCAGCTTAAGACGGGTCGTGTCCTTGGGCTCGAGTTTCAGTTCAACTCTGGCCTTTAGCTCACCGCCTTGCTTGAACTGTCCATACCAATTGATACTTTGCTTGGGGTCATTCCAGCGCGTGATACCCCGCTCTTCGCTAACGCGCGCGCCGCGTGAATTCGGCTGGATGTAGGCGGTGAAGGCTGGTACCCGCACTTCGTCGGCCCATGCGCCGCTGGTCATGACCAGCATCATTGGCCATATTAGTTTCCGAGAAAAATTCACTGACATGCTCTCCAAAAGTACAGCTTGGCTATTTACGATCGCGCGTAACTTCAATCCGAGACGCACGTGCAAGCCGGTTCGAACATACCGACCCGCTGTGTATCTCAATAACTCTGCATAACTCAATCATGCAAACCTCTGCCTTCCAGGATATCCGGAATGCACTTCTCGATTCTAGACGCTCGAGTTTTCGATTGTTTGGCTGCCGCAAAATAAAGGACGTAACCTCTCTGCCTCCCAGGCGTCAGGGCCGTAAAAGCAGTTTGTAAAGCCGGCAACTCCTCGAACTTCTTAATCAGCTCATCGGGCAAAACCAGTTCTGACTTGGCTTTGAAATCCACCTTCAGGCCCTTCTTTTCCACTTCGATGGCTTCGCGGATGTATTCGCGCAGGGTGAGTTCCAGGTCATCAATTTCGCGGACATTGGTAAAGCGAATCAGTCGACTGGATTGAGAATTCTCGCCCGGGCGACTGAGAATTCCTTGAGCATCTTGGAGCAAAACGCCCTTAAAAAAGCCGATTGCGCAGTAGTTCTTCAGCGCGCTGATCGTAAGGACATTCTGATTCTCGAGTGTGTAACAGGGGATCCCCCATTTCACTTCTTCCGTCAGCCCACACTGCAGGACGATCGATCGCAAGCGTTTCATTTCCTCCCGCCAGAAATTGACTTTGCACTCGGGGGTACGAAACAATGGGCAGCGACCGCAACCGTCAATCAGATACTCATCAACCTTCGGATTCATTTTGTGCATCATCGGAATTGCTCACGTGCTTGAATTGAGCCACACGTACATTTAACGCTGCGCCAGCGATCTTACCAGTTCGACTTGATTCAGCGTGAATGGGACCCCCGCGCCGGCCGGTGGTGCTTGCGAGTCGAGCCACTGGCCGATCAGCTGAAGCAGGTGGCTAGTACCCTCGGGCGCGATGGCAGTTGTCGTCGCGACCCCGATCAGCGACTCAGCCGGTATGCATTCTTCAATGGATTGAACCACGTTCGCCAACACGCCGTCGTTTGGTCGTTGGTCATACTTGTTCACAACGGCGATGATTTTATACTGTGCAGGCTCCGCGACGTTATCGCGAACCCTGGCCGTCAGTAGTTCGCGATGTGTTTCGGTCCAACCAACCGTGGCGTCTATGACCACCACGCCGACATCGGCTGTTTGCCAGCGTGCGCGAGCGGCGGTGATGCCCTGCCGTTCAATATCTTCGTCGGTGGCACGCACTCCAGCCGTATCGGTCAGGACAACTGGCCACCCGGCAATGACCAACGTGGTATCGATTGCGTCCCGCGTTGTGCCGGGCTCGTGATGCACCAGAACTCGTGCGGCGCCAGACAAAGCATTGAGCAGACTGCTCTTGCCTACATTGGGAGGTCCAGCCAACGTGAATTTCCAGGGTGCAAGTAGCTTGTAACCGAATGATGCGCGAGCGATTAAATCTTGAAAAATACTCTGAGCTTGATCCAGTTTGCCGCCCCGGACAAGCTCGTCTATGAAGATGATTTCGCGAGCCAACGCGCCCTGCCATTGATCGAGCAAAATCGTGGCGACTTTGATAGTTCCCGCCCTGGGCAAGGCCTGTTCCGCGGCTGCGGCTAATTCACGTTGGATAGCTTGGGCCCAAGGCGAAGCATAATTAGTTGATGGATCAACTAATGGGTATGCTGAGGGTAAGCCACAGGACAACTGTTCTGCACTTTGAATCAGGCAGCCTGATTGTTCCAGGTCGCTGAGAATCATTCGGCAGACAGCTAATCCGCCATGGCAATGAATCTCTATCCATTGGGGATTTCGTTTGACTGCCACGACATGTTCGGCAGGCATTTTTGATGTGCTCAGCCACTTGCCAAAACGCGCTTGTTGGTCCCCCAGCGCTAACGCAGACCCACGCTCAGATCGTAAACTCTGCGCAGCCATTTCGTCGGCTCTTGGACCAACGATTGCGATCGTGGCTATGGCTGATGGGACTTCCGGAGTCAGCAGCGCGGCCATGGTTGTCGAGTTGGCGATGGTGTCCGCGTCACCTGGAGAACTAGGCACGTCGACATATCCCGTTTGATGAGCAGGTAAGCCCGGCACAGGCACATTGTTCGCAAAGGTCTCTTAGTAATTGGTTCAAGATGATCGCCTGGCGGGTTCGACTGGTAAATCGGACCGGGACAGATTCAGCAGGAACTCGGCTTGCTGAAGCAATCGATCTTCGAACTCAAGCTGAATAACTCGCAACTTGCGCAGTTGCTCAATGGCTTGCGTGTGAGCCAATTGGATCTCCGTCGAGACTTGTCGGATCTTGCGATTGGACAGTGTTAGTGTGAGAACGATCATCGCGTAGATTACCAGTGGCAGAAGCGACAGGACGACGCTGGTGATGATCAGGCTTGGATGAGGATGTGGAAAGCCTTCCGGGTGCAAGGCACCCTCAACCAGCGAAGCATAGGAAGCACTAAAGTATTGATGATAGATCGCGACGATTGGTCCAGCCATAAAGCCCCAGAACAGCAGCATACCGATGATGGCTAGCGTCTGTGCGACCCAGCTCCGTGTGGCATGTGCGGCTACGGCTTGTTCAAAAATTTTGCGTGAACGGTCTTGCAGTTCTTCAATACCCGAAAGATGCATGGCACCCGCTGGTGGTGGAGCGGACTTGGCATCGTCGCTTGTACGCAGACGCCAAATGGCCCGATGAAACTGGTCGCACAACGGCTTCAATCGCTCTTCGACTTGCCGCTGCATACGTTCTCGTATACCGTCCTGTACCTCTAGATTAAATTCATGACTTTGTCGTACGTTGCGCGCCCAGGTTGCCAGGGCGCCAAACAAACTGGGCACGCTGCCGGCCATCGCCAACATCACTCGATCCCAGGCACCCTGCGTCATATTCAGCAGGCTCATCAACGTTCGATACGGGAACCAAAGCAGATACGTATCGCCAACCAATTGGGAACGCAGACGCATCCGTACGCCGGTATCGAGCAACTTTGGACTGCCCAGCAATGAATCGAGTACACGTTCGGGAAGCGTTTCGGTTTCGCGATTCAGTCGATCAACGGCCGCTGCTAACTGAGGCATCTGTTCAGCGATATTCTTTGAAATCGTGCGCCGCAATCGAGCTTCGGCCGCTTGCAGTCGACTTTCGCGTGACGCCGTGAGCGACAGATCGTCCAAACTCATGTCCGCCAGCCGCGCCACCAGTTGTGAGCGGAACGATTGCTGTGACGCGTCTTCATCTCCACTGATTTCAAAGTCTGGTACCAGGATCTCAGTGCCCAGTTGCACGCGCGGTGCCAGGGTGGCAATTTGCGCACGCAAGGCCTGGATATCGGCGCGCAGTTGTCGACCAGCCGAAGTTTGTGCCTGGAACTCGTCAGGTTCTACCGAACTAATCACCGGGATGCACTCGGAGCCATCGATGCGTTGCGCAATGGAGATACTAGCCGCCGAACGAATTTGATCGCGCGCGATGATCAGCAATTTGATCGGCGCTAACGAAAGGGCTTCGGACGCGATTTCCGCGGCACGCTGATTGGCATCGGTCGATCCCGGTGTATCCAGCAATACATACGGTCGGCCGATATCCACCATTTGCTGAGTGTCACACGCATGGAAGATCTCGCTATTGGCATCCAAGCGTTCCGGCGCCGTTGGGCCAATCCAGACCAACCGCGTGGTCGCATCATCGATCAAGTCGCCGCTTCGCAGCCTGGATTTCACCGTTTCGTCATAGACCAGTTGTCGCGCCACCCAGGTCTTGCCTTGTCCTTTGGCACCAACGATGGCAATGAGTAGTGAGTTGATGCCGCGCGAACCGGTAATGTTGCTGACTTCAACGTCAAAACGCCGGCACGCGTCCATGACGATTTGCGTGGTGGTCGATGGGCCAAACACGGCATTGGCTGCCTCGGCTACACGTTGGGCAAATGGATGTTGGATGGTGGGCGAAATCTGCGAGCTGATCATGAGCACGTCGACTCGTTCGATTCGGGATTAATTGGGTCAGACCTCTCCATCTCGATTTGCAGATTCGCGAGGGTCTGTTGAAGGTTTTTGGCAAAGTTGGTGGCCAATCGCCATCGATTGAGCGCGTTGACCGTGGCTGGAGACTTGACCGCCAATTGACTAACCGCCAATTCGCGCTCGATGCCGCCCAGTTTGATGCGCGGCATGTGCTCTGTGGCAGGGCGCGGCAGGCCTAACGAGTCGCACGTGACCGCAAACAGTTCGCTTAGTTGCGACAAGGCGGCTTCACTCTCGACGATGTCTTGCAATTCGCCGCCGGCTGTCGTCGGCAACGCGACCGCTGCGATACCAGCAGCCAGCAACAACTCTTTCGTCGTTGCAAATACCAGAACCGCGGTCCCACCGCCGTCAAACGGTATCAATGTCACCGCAAGCAGTGGCCCAAAGATCGGCGCCAGCGGCATCATGCCAACGTAGAGTTTGCGTTTAAGCGACATGTGCTGCCACACTTGATCGCTCCACCGATCCAACCATGTTTGATCTAAGCGGACGGTATCCTCATGCTGGAACCTGGCTAGGGACTGTTCGCACGCAGCAGTCAATGCTTCCGTGGCCCAGCGCGCCAGCACGCCGCTATAGTCTGTACGTTCCAACTGCATACGAAAACGGTCGGCCGTCACGACTTTGCCGGTTTGTCCTTGTCGAAAGCTGCCCAGAAATTGAGAGACGCTGGACGAAACATTCTGTAACCAACGCACGCGGCGCACACCACCGACAATGGAACTTTGTAGTTGACGAACCGATCGATCGATCGCCAGGCTGGGACGCATCGACCAGGGGGCGGCTCGAACCAGCGAATCGGACATCTGGGCTACGATGGCGGGCGATGTTTGCAACCTTAATCCGACCGTCTGGTCATTGGCATCGCGCTGAGCCATGAAGGCATAACACGCCTCGGCTACCGCCAGCCAGGCATCGTGCATTTGCTTTTCCCGCTCAACGATATTGCCCTGCAACCAGGCTAGTGTTTCGCCAGACTTCTTCTGCAATTGGTTCAGAACACTGCGGCGGCTTTCGATCACCAGGCGACCAGGCGCCAGCAGTTGCGACAGATCCTGCAGATAACACTTGACCCGCGGCGGACGCATGCCCCCAGCTACTTTAGCATCAGGACCTGCATCCCCAGCTACTCTATCCCCAGGACCATCATCGTCAGCAATTTTGTTTGCGGTACTGCTGGCTTGGGTGCGGTCTGGGCTGCGGGTTGGGCTGCGGGTTGGGCTGACTAGCGTTGACGAGGCAGTCACCTCTAAATCAGCGCGGAAGAAAATGGGCAAGGGATCGCTAGCGTCGCAACGCAGGCCTTGGGGAGCTGGCGGCAAGCGATACTCGGCCCAGTGGCTGCGAAAGTCATAGGCCATGTAAACGTCGGTGATCTGAAATTGATCGACCAGAGACTGAGCTTGTTCGTCCACAACGCTAGGCGCATACCTGGCTTTGACTTTATTCACAGCCAATATTCGACGGACGCCGGGCATCGTATCGCGCAGGGTCTCGAAGATGCTCAGCAACGTCGAGTCGTGCAAACTGCTGAGCTTACTGACAACCAGGAACGCACTGCAAAGCCGACCTACGCGTCCCAACATCTGGCGACGATGCTGCTGCACCTGCTCCGCATCCTGCCTGAGTGGTGCTTGCGCGAGAGGCGAACGAAGACCATGGATGTCGCCTGGTTCAAGCGTAAAGGCTGTTTGAATATCAGGGCAATCCAGCAGGGCCAGACCAAGATCATTTAAACCAGGGTCGTGCGCCAACAGCGGTACTTGCAGCGGATCTAGTTGGGAATTGTGTGATGAGACGTTTGTCGATAGTAGTTGACCGTTGTATTGTTCAAAAGCCTGCTGCGGGTCGTCGGCCAGCAATTCAGGTCCAACTCCGAACAGGTCTGTCAGATATCGATGTAGCAAAGC
>JADLDX010000119.1 GCA_020846515.1 Pirellulaceae bacterium | reverse complement strand
AGCGGAGGCAAGCCGCAAATCGCAACTGATTGGCCATGCCAATGGACCACGGCCATGGCACCTTCGGCCGGCGAGGGCGACGGGCGTGGATAGTCGGAAGGTTTGGAAACGTGTCTCCGCAGGAGCGTCGACCTCCCGGGAAATGGCCTAGCGCTATGCACGACTCGACTTCTGCCAACAACCCGCCACGTTTTCAACCCGCCACGTTTTCTGCCTGCCTGACTTGAGATGACCTCATTAACCAAGCCCTCCTAAACCAAGGAATCCAACGTATGCGCTCACCCTTCCGGGCAATGCCCCAGCACGCACAACCGATGGCTCATTCACGCGGTTTCTTGGCCAGCAAAATTGTCGGGTTGTTGACCGCGTTGGGCTTGGTGGGCCTGGCCCAATCCCTCCCGGCTCAAGAGCTTTACAAATCGGAACGCTATACCGAACTGGGCGGGTTCACGCCGGGCATTGAGGGTCCGGCTTGCGACAAAGATGGCAATCTTTACGCGGTCAACTACGCCAGCGAACAGACCATTGGCAAGGTGCCGACCAGCGGCCCGATCGAAGTGTTTCTAAAGTTGCCAGGCGATAGCGTTGGCAATGGTATTCGCTTTGACCGTGACGGCTGGATGTATATCGCCGATTACGTGGGACACAACGTGCTGAAGGTCGATCCGAAAACGGAGTTGATCAGCGTGCATGCCCATCAACCCAAGATGAACCAACCGAACGATTTGACGATCGCAGCCGATGGTACGCTCTACGCCAGCGATCCCAATTGGAAAGCTGGCACCGGGCAAATTTGGCGCATCGACAAGGATGGCACAACACACCTGATCGCTAAAGACATGGGGACAACCAACGGTATCGATATCAGCCCCGATGGTAAAACTTTATATGTCAATGAATCGGTACAACGCAACCTGTGGGCCTTTACCATCACGCCGGAAAAGAGCCTGACCGAGAAGCGTTTGATTCGCCAATTCCCGGACTTTGGTTTTGATGGTATGCGCGTCGATGTGGATGGCAATCTATACATCACTCGGCATGGCAAAGGCACCGTGGCTAAGGTTTCGCCTACCGGCGAGATTCTGCGCGAGATTGATGTGATTGGCAAAAAGCCAACCAACATCTGCTTCGGTGGTCCCGATGGATGTACCGCCTACGTGACGGAAGTCGATCAGGCTTGCATCGTCAAGTTCCGCGTTGAACGCCCCGGGCTGGAGTGGCAACGATTACGTTGACAAGAGCGACTGGCTTGAAACCTGCCTCCATGATCCGTTTGTGCTTGCTCAGCTTGATAGCCGTTGTATCCAGTTGGATACCTTCGAATTGCTTGGCGGCTGAAGATGCCATCGATCGCTTGACGGACAAACGTCTGGCGGCACTGCGGCAAGCGATCAGCCAGTTGGCCACAGAACGCAAGGAACTACCGCGAAGCAATCCGTTTCGTGACTATCGCGCGAACCTGCATGTGCATTCGTTGTTGTCGCATGACAGCCGTATCACGCTGGCTGAGATCTTGGTGGCGGCCAAGAAAGCCGGCACTGAAGTGCTGATGTTCTCTGAGCATCCGGCGGATCACTACGATTACTTCACCGACGGTCACTCGGGGCTGCGCGATGGTGTGCTGCTGATCCCGGGGGCAGAGATGCAGGGGATGCTGGTCTATCCGCGTCAGAGCGTCAAAGGGCTGGATCGCGGTAGCGTGCAAGAAGTTTCCAATTTGGTTCGAGGTCGAGGCGGCCTGACGTTTCTTTCGCACCTGGAAGAACGCATGACACTAGAGGTGTCGGGCCTGACCGGCAACGAGATCTACAATACGCATTTCGATTTCAAATCCGAACCGCGACTGCTCAGCGCCCTGAAGAATCCGTTGTGGTGGGTGCGGGCTGGTGACCTCTTTAAAAAGTACCCGCAGGAATGCATGGGTTCGCTGCAAGATTATCCGCGGGAATATCTTCAGCGCTGGGACGTGCTGTGCCAATCCGCGCCGCATACCGGTGTCTCTGCCAATGATGCACATCAAAATGTCGGCATTCGCATCCGCCTGGCTGACGGCAATAAGGCGATCGTCGAAGATGCCGTTGGGGAGAAAGTCGTTGAGATGAGTGCGACTTTGCCGCTGGCCTTGGGGCTTAAGCCTTATGAAGTGAATGGTCAGCAGATGTTGTTTGAGACGTTGCTAGATCCCTATGAGGTCAGCTTGCGTCATGTCGCGACACACCTGTTGCTGAGAGCGCAGACGGTAGATGAAGTTTGGGAGTCGCTTGAGCAGGGGCGGGCCTATGTGTCCTTCGATTGGCTGGCCGATCCTCGCGGTTTTGATTTTTTCATCGAGTCGCCCCTGGGCCGGCATGAGATGGGATCCCAAGTGGCTTACCAATCGGAGCTGCAATTGTCCGCCCAAGCGCCGCTGGCTGGTAATTGGAAACTGATGCGCAACGGTCACCTGGCTGAAGAGAGTGACGGCCAGCGATTTAAGACTACGCTGACCATACCCGGCATTTATCGCGTAGAGCTCTGGCTGAAAGTCGCCGACCAAGATCGCATTTGGATTCTCTCCAATCCAATTTACGTCCGCTAAGGCCGATGGCGCTGGGCGAAGCCCTCGTTTAACCGCAGTGCCCGCAGGGCCGCGTCCGCTTGAGCACGCGTTGACTGGGCGTCCAGGTGGTCATTACTCAAACGACCGCAAACTCAAACGACCGCCAGCGGGCAGCGGCTGCACAAGATGGTCGGCGATTCACCCCAACTCCGCTTAGCCGCCGTTGTCGGCGAGCGGCGATCCAGGTAACCTTTAACAGCCTGGAGCAAACACCCCCATTCCTTTTGTCGAGCAAGATTGAATTATGAGCGGCGTGGTCTATATCGATGGCCAATACTCTTCGCATGCAGATGCGAAAATCAGCGTTTTTGACCACGGTCTGCTTTACGGGGATGGAGTGTTCGAAGGCATTCGCGTCTACAACCATCGAATTTTTAAGCTAAAAAGTCACCTGGTTCGGCTCTTCCAGTCGGCTCGATTCATCGACTTGAACATGCGCCGCACTTTAGAAGACATCGATGCGGTCGTACGCGAAACCGTTCGGCGCAGCGGTATGGCCAACGCCTACATTCGGCTGGTCGTCACGCGCGGCATTGGACCGCTGGGCGTAAATCCCAAGCAGTGCGAGAAGGCTTCGCTGATCGTCATCGTGGACAAACTGGCGGTCTATCCGGAAGAAAAGTACGAGACGGGTATCACGCTGATGACCTCCTCGGTGCGGCAAAAGACCCCAGCCACGCTCAGCAGTCGCGCCAAGACGCTGAACTACTTGCCCAATATGATGGCCAAGCTAGAGGCCCTGCGCTCGGGCGCCGATGAGGCTTTACTGCTGAACGACCAAGGCTTTGTCAGCGAATGCGTCGGCGAGAATGTGTTCGCTGTCACGCATTCGCCAACCGGTGCCGTGCACGTCGTCACCCCCGATGTCTCCTGCGGCATTCTGGAAGGCGTCACGCGGAACACCATTATTTCGCTGGCCGAGCAAAACGGCATTACCATTGCCCAAGGCAACATTACGTTGTTCGATCTCTATACGGCGGACGAAATTTTCTTGACCGGTACTGGGGCCGAAATCGTACCGGTCATTAGCTTGGATGGACGCACCGTGGGCACCGGCCATCCCGGCAACATCACTCGAAAACTGCTGAAGGCCTTCCGCGACTACACGGCTACCGGCGCCGAAGACTGAGCGGTCATTT
>JADLDX010000118.1 GCA_020846515.1 Pirellulaceae bacterium | reverse complement strand
CGAGCGGGATAGGAACCCGTGGGCATGGTCATCTGCGAGACCGCGAAGCATTGGCCGTCGGGATGTATGTCGACCGACGTACATGGTCCGGGCGTAAGGACCTCGGCTAACGCAGCGTCTTGGTCAAGCTGCCAGAACCGCACCTCGCCCTTGCCGATGTCACCTCCGGCGGTCATCAAGAACCCCTCGGGATGAAACTTAGCTGAGTAATAGAAGCCACCCTTCAGTGCGGCTGACAACTTGCGTTGCAACTTGCCGTCGCTTGTATTGAAAACCAGTGCGCTCGCCTGGCCATCATAACCAGCTCGGCCACATGCGATGATCTGCGCACCGTCGCTCGATACGCACATGGCCCGAATACCACCCCACTCAATATCTTCAACGCGACGATAGCCCGACAGTTCAGCAATGTCGATCGACAATTGCTCTTTGCCCGTGGCAATATCCCAGACTTTAATGCGTGGCTTTTGTGGTTGACGATCTGCGGTCACAATGCGTTTGCCATCGGGCATCAAGGCTACACAGTAGACTGGATGCTCGATCCGCGGCAACTCATGCAGACGTTGGCCGTCCATCGTCTGCCACACACGCACCGCGCCATCGCGATCGCCTGTCGCAAACGTAGTTCCATCAGCGCTCACGGCCAGCCCGTAGATCGTGCTCGGATGCGCCTCGATGTTCCAACGAGCTTGAGGGACTTTGCCACTGCAATCCCAACCAATAACTCTTCCAACATAGTCGCCGGTCAACAGCAACTCGCCCGCCCGAGCCATGACACCCACCCAACTTTCATGACCGGCTAACAGACTCTTCTCGCTGGAGGCCACATCGATCAACACCAATCCACGATCACGACCCCCGGCAAGTAAAAAACGTCCGCTGGCATCAAAAGCGCAGCTTAACAGCGGTGCCGTGTGCTTGAACTCGACTGCGAGTTTCGACTTCGTGGGATCGATGGTCATTGGGGGCAATCGTTTAGTGAGTGTTAAGCAAGCAAGGCCGAGATCGGTTTCGCAGCGGGATCGGCAATCGGGTTCGTCTGTCCGTCGATCTCGTACTTGCCACTGGAATCAATTCCGAGTGCCGTCAAATAGGTATGAAACAGGTCGCCGAGTGTCACGACATCGTCTTTCACCTCGTTCCCGGTTTCATTCGTCGAGCCATAGACCAGGCCAGGCTTCACACCGCAGCCAGCCATGGCCACACTCCAAGCTTTACCCCAATGATCGCGACCGCCGAGGTTATTGATCTGCGGTGTGCGCCCCATTTCACCACTGATGACCACCAGCGTATGCTCGAGCATGCCACGCTGTTCGAGATCATCCAGTAGAGTGACCAGCGTGCGATCAAACTCGGCGCAACGTATTTGATGCCAATAGAAATTGTCTTGATGCGCGTCCCAGTCAAAGTGCGTGACGCGCACACAGCTCACGCCCGACTGTAACAACCGTCGAGCGAGCAAGCAATTCTGACCGAAGTCGTGCTTACCATAGAGCTCGTGAGCGACTGGCGATTCTTGGCTGAGATCGAATATCTCGCGGCGCTGCATGAGCACATTGGCTTGATCGAACGTCGTACTGTAAGCATGAATTGGTGTCGAATCACGTTTCTGCCGGAAGCGGTCGTTTGATGACTGCCGGACGCGTTCGGCTGTCTCTGCCATCGAAGGCTTGACCGTCTTCGGCTGGACCAAATTCTCGGGCGGCTGGTTGTTCTGAATGCGCACACCTTCGTACTTGGCGCCCAAGAAGCCTGCGTCGCCCACATCGGTATAGGCTTTCGGTCCGTCGCGACGAATCGAGACATAACCGGGCAACATATCGTCGGGACGTTCGAGTAACTTAGCCACTGCCGACCCCAGCACTGGATAGCCCGGCACGATGCGCCCCGATTGCATTGCATAGTGACCCATGAAATGGTCGGGAATGTTTGAGTTCACACTGCGCACGACGGTCAAGCGATGCATGATCTTGGCTGAGTGCGGTAGCAGTTCGCCGATATGCACGCCGGGCACCGAGGTCGCGATCGAGCGAAATGGGCCGCCGGTTTTGGTACCAGGCTTGGGATCCCAAGTTTCCAATTGACTGGCTCCACCGGACAGAAACAACAGCAGCAGTTGCTTGCGCGGCGCGGCGGCCGATTCGGCCCGCAGCGGATACGCCAGCGCGCCACAGCCAAGTGCTCCGGCCAGGACAGTGCGACGCGAGACGGTGAGCTTTGATTTACGACTAGACATCGTGACCTTCCTGCGTCAATGATTCAAACGGAACTCAGCCGACAATAGCAGTCCCCACATCAGTCCTTGCAACGGCTCGCGACGCTCGGCGGATGTCTTGGCCAATGAGAGCACCTGCTGCACTTCATTAGCTTCTTCAACTGTAGGCCGGCGCGATAACACACTCAAATACAACTGTTCCACGAGCCGCTCAACTTCGGTTATCGCGCCAAGTCGCGCGAGCCTGGTGCCCGGTTCGTCTTGCAGCAACGGGAGCAACTTTGTGCTGTTGCGCATGTATAAGGCTTGATCGACGATGGGTTGGAACTCGGCTTCGGACTGGCCAGGCAGACCAGCAAACGCGGTTATCAGCGACACGGTCTGTCGTTCTAGCGCTTCGTTGCGGGTGAGTTTCACCTTCCAAGCCGGTTCGGGTTCGTTGGCCTCAGCCGGCTTAGCATCTTCCGGCTTAGCATCAGACTCGTTCTTTTTCTCGTCAGACTTTTGGTCGACGCTGGGGTCTTTTTCGGGAGTCACTTTTTTTGCCGCGGCATCGAGCTTAGCGTAATGGGTTTCGATGCGCCCGGTGGCTTGCAAGAAGGACCAGCGGAGTTGCTCAGCTGTAAGCCCACGCAACTTTGCCACTGCAAACGCCTCATCAGGCGGTTCTTTCACATCACTGGGCAACAGGCTCGACCGTTGATAGGCATCGCTCAACACGAGCTCACGCATCAATGCGCGCAGATCGTACTTGTGTTCGACGATCCATTGTTCCAAGCGGTCGAGCAACTCGGGCTGCGACGGTGGATTGGCGGCATGATGCAAGTCGAGCGGATGCACGATGCCTCGTCCAAAAAACTGGGCCCAAACACGATTGGCGATGTTGCGCGCGAACCCTTTTGTCTCGTGACGGGGTAGTCGCTCAGACAATTTGAGCCGCCGGCTGTAAGATGGAACGCTGGGGTCTTTGCCTGGTTTGACGACGTACTCCTGTCCTTTCTCGATCATGGGATCCGCCAGCATTTCGCCGCCTGGCAGCTTCGGACTGGTTTCACCATCCTTAGCGGTGAAGACTGAGGTGAACGTCGTCTTGCCCTCGGCGGTCTCGGCGATGGTCGCGCCGCGCGGTTTCAAGGGATGCAGTTTCATCCGTTGCACGAACGCGTAGATGCCGTAATAGTCGGCTTGTCGATAGTCGTCGAAGCGTGGGTCATCGTGGCATTGCGCGCACTGCAGATCAACGCCCAGGAACAAGCGGCCAACGTCGCGCGTGAGGGAATGGGGAGCCACATCGCGCACGAGATAGAACTTCACGCCGCTGCCAACTTTCGCATCTACGCCATCGCTGCCCAAAATCTCCTGGACCAGCGTATCCCACGGCTTATTTGACGCAAACGATTCGGCCAGGTAAGCCCGCCAGTTGGCCAGCGGTACGTCATAGGAAGTGATCGTCGGTATGCGGCGTTCGGTGAGCATCACATCGTAGACGCGCGCCATGTGCAACGCATAGTCTGGGCTGGCTAGCAACTTATCGATCAATTGCTCACGTTTATTAGCCGCCTGGTCATCGAGAAACTCTGTGGCCTGTTCGGGCGTCGGGATGATGCCAGTCAGATCAAGATAGATCCGACGCATGAACTCGGCGTCATCGCTCAGTTCAGCTGGCGTGATATGGTGTTCGGACCAATATCGTTGCAGGAGCGAATCGATTTGCCGATGCAACGACACCTCAGGCTCGTCACTTGCGGCCGCGGCTACGAACAAGTAGCCAACGCAGCACACCAGACAAGCGATCATGCGCAACAAACGAATCACATTGGGCATGGTACTGGGAGGGAGGAAGGTGGGAAGGCCGATACAAGAGACGATCGGCATGGTGGCTGTATCTTACTTGGTTGCAAGCTGGCAGGTCAACTAACCCTCCCAAGCGCAGCTAGGGAGGGTCGAAAAACACGCCTTTAGCGTAGTTTTTCGGGGAGGGCGCTCGCGCCGCACAGACGAGTCAGCAGCGAAGTGCTTCTGGCTTTGGTTAGCACGGGAGGCACCCTCCCCGACTGAGCTGACGCCAGTCGACCCTCCCGCTGCTACGCAGCAGGAGGGTTAGTTT
>JADLDX010000117.1 GCA_020846515.1 Pirellulaceae bacterium | reverse complement strand
TGGTGACATCGTTGACCTCGACGATGAGCTCCCCTCAACGGCCGACTGATTCTTGACTTCACCGATAACGATCCAGCCCTGGCACTGACCGAAAAGCTGTACGTTTCTAAGCTCGCACATTTAAACTCGCACTCCCATCTCGCTGCCGGGTGGGTTACGATGGATGACTGTTGTCACTCGGTCTTTTGCGAGCTCCCACTATGCGATCGCTTCGAATCATTAGCTCTGTTTGTGTAGCACTGCTTACATGGTCCGCGCTCGCCCCACGGGGATGGTCGGATGAGGGCATGTACCCGCTCAGCGAGATTGGTGGATTGAACCTGGCCGCCCGCGGGCTAGAGATACCGACCGATCAGATCTTCAATCCTCGTGCAACCTGCTTGTTGGATGGCATCTGCCGAGTCAACGGTTGTACCGGCTCCTTCGTTTCAGCCAACGGCTTGATCATTACCAATCATCACTGTGCCTATGGAGCTATTCAAAGCGCCAGCACCACTGAGCATGACTACCTGGCCAATGGCTTTCAGGCCCAGACGTACAACCAAGAGATCTCGGCGACTGGTTACACCGTACGGATTACGGAAGCCTATTCGGACATATCGGATAAGGTCCTGTCGGCCGTTACACCCTCGATGAGCTTTCTGGAGAGAACCAAAGCCATAGAGCGTCGCCGCAAAGAGCTGGAGAAAGAGGCTGAGACGAATCATGCGGGCATGCGCGCCGAAGTGGCCGAGATGTTTGCGGGCAAGACTTACGTACTGTTTCTGTATACGTATTTAAAAGATGTCCGCCTGGTCTTTGCACCACCAGCCTCGGTGGGCAACTTTGGTGGTGAAGTCGACAACTGGGAATGGCCGCGTCACACGGGCGACTTTTCTTTCATGCGCGCCTACACGGCTCCCGACGGTAGCAGCGCCGACTATTCGACCAACAACGTACCCTACAAACCCAAGCGATTCATTCAAGTAGCTAGCCAGGGTGCTGACGAAGGCGACTTTGTTTTCATTCTCGGTTATCCAGGCCGCACAGCACGGCACAAAACCGCCAGTTTTCTCGACTACGAAGAACAGATACGTCTGCCCTATATCGCCCGCTTGTACGCTTGGCAAATCGCCACCTTGGAAGCCGCGGGAAAAGATGATCGCGCGGTCGCCTTGAAATTGGCTTCGCAAATTCGCTCGTTGGCCAACGTCGAGAAACGTGCGCGTGGACAATTAAAGGGACTCGATCGGGCCGCGATCGCTACCATGCGAAAACGTCAGGAAGCCGAGCTGCAAAAATTCATCGATAGCGATCCAGCGCGCCAAGCAAAGTATGGTACGACACTCAAAGAGATCGATGCCGTTTATAAGGAACTCACGCAATCGTCAGACTTCGAACTGAATATCGAGAATCTGCAAAGCGCTAGCCGGACGCTGGCGATCGCCTTTACTTTGGTCGACGCCGCGCATGAACGCATCAAGGAAGATCTCGAACGTGAAGCGGCTTATATGGATCGCAACTTTGATCAAACGGCCAAGACGTTGCAATTAACCGTCCAAGACTTACACGTACCCGTCGACAAAATCATTCTCACTGGCATGCTGGAACGACTTGCCAAAGTGCCAGGGGCAGTGCAATTGCCCGCGCTAAGCGGCCTGATCAACGATGCAGACTCGGTGGCCCCAAAAGCGTCAGCGCTGCTCGAGCACACTCGCTTGAACGATTGGGCCTTTGTCGAAAAGTGCTTGAAGATGACGCCGTTCGAACTGGTTGAGTCCCAAGAGCCAGTCTTGAAACTGATGACAGCGCTCTATCCTACGTATCTCAAACTGCGTCAGAGAGGCAAAGAACGCGCTGGCCAATTGGACAAAAGTTATGGCGAGCTGGTTGAGGTAAAGCAACAGTTCATGAGTCAGAGCTTTATCCCCGATGCGAACGCGACTTTGCGTATGACCTTCGGTCGGATACGAAGTTATTCGCCTGAGGATGGTGTGATCAAAACGCCAATCACTACGCTCAAAGGCGTGATCGACAAGACCACTGGCGAAGATCCCTTCATCACCCCTCAACGCATTCGTGACTTGTATGCTGCCAAAGACTTCGGCCCGTTTGTGCACAAGAAATTGGGACAAGTACCAGTAGCCATCCTGTACGACACCGATACCACCGGTGGCAACTCGGGCAGCCCAGTACTCAACGCGCGCGGTCAATTAGTGGGCGTCAACTTTGACCGTGCCTTCGAAGCCACCATCAACGACTTTGCCTGGAACGCCAGCTACAGTCGGTCAATCGGTGTCGACATTCGCTACTGCTTATGGATCACCGGCAAAGTATACGGGGCTGAGCATCTCCTAAAAGAGATGGGGGTATCCCAGTAGAACCAGCGTTCAAGCGGCGTGCGATCGACGCGGCAACGCGACCGGTTGCTGTTGTTCGTACGCAGCCAGTCGAATGCGACATTGCGCCAATGATTCAGGATTGTAAGCCAATCCCAAAAGCAGCTCCGCCAAGTCCACGGCGGTCACATCAATCACAGCCGTTTCGCCAATGCGACTGGGCAGCGGTTGCGGATAGATCTCTCGCCAATAGCTGGGCCCCAACGGTTGCTGGTCACAACCTGGTGCGGCCGCTAACAATTGATCCTGCTCGTCAAACAATAGCGCCAGATACATACTTCGCAACTCCCTTGCATTTGAGACTGGCTACCTGCAGGCGGATTCTTTAGCGACTTAGAATAACGAATCGCTGGCTTTGGCTCCAGAGCGGATTACCCGGGGCTAATTCCAACCTCGCTCGGCTAACCCGACTATCGCCCTAGCTTGCATTGACCAGGAGGCCCAGGGCTATGCTAGCAAAGCGTGACGAACTTTTTGGATAAGAGATATATGGGTATTTCGATATTTGGGGTACGCGAACAAATCACGCAGGCCGCAAGGTTCAGCTGGTTGATAGAAATTGCCTAAGTCGTATGTCGAGCAAGATCGTTCTCCGACTCATGGCGGGCCCCTGCAGATTCGATGAACACGGAACACTGTGTAGATCCCGCACGCATGGATTTTCGGCACTATGCTGCACCATCGATTGCTATCACTCAAATTGACACCCGGCTTGGCGATCCCGTCGCTCAGGCTGGCTGCGGGTGTCGCCCGGTGGCAATCCCTGGCAGCGAGATTCTCAGCCGGAGGGCTGGCCATGCTTTGGCTGCTAGCGAGCTTTAACTCAGCCGCTCATGCGCAATGGATCAAGTCCGCTCAGATGGGCGTGAACCAAACGTTCACCATCGCGCCAGCCGACGGTTTTTCATTGGCCCAAGATGGCGTGTTGACTCAAGCTGCAGCGTTAACTCAAGAAAACTCTCCATCTCAAGATCCACCGATCGCTCTGAGTATTGCTGCACCTATCAACCAAGATGGCGCTGGCAACCAACTTGATGCCGGTTACCAAGCTGGTGTCAGCAACCAAGTTCCTGGCGAATTGAGTGGTCGGGTCGTGGCCTGTCAGGCCGCCTGCTGCCATCCGTTGGCCAAACTGCTGGAGCAACGAGCAGCGACGATCATGTCGGAAAGTCAGCGCTGCAACCAATCGCAGCTGACCTCGCTCAAGCTGCAGGCCAACTTCTTGCGACGACAAGCAGCCTGGCAGCGCGATGTCGCTGCCGCCAATGCGTTGCGTGCCTACTACGCTTGGATTGCCAATCGCGAACAATTGCGGATCGTGGCGGATGGTTTAAAACTGCATAGAGATCAACTGCAAGTTCAAGCCGCCTTGATCGCCAAGGGTGTAGCTATACCCGATCCAACTGCGCTGGATCGCCAGCGTTTAGAACTGGTGGATAGCCAACTGCAACTGCAAGCGGCCGAACGACAGTTGGCTAGTGGACTCTCGCAGTTGACCTGCTGCGCGACGGACATTCGGATGGCGGCCGTCGAGTCGTTGGACATCCAAACGCAACCGATCGATTGCGAAGCGCTGATACGCATTGCCTTGGAACGTCGACAGGATTACCTGGCCATCGTGCAGCTCTGTCATTGCCTGGATGAAGAGAGCGCGCGAGCGATTGCCCAATTGTTAACGCCCCTAGTAGGTGTGGGCCTGAATTTGCTGGATCTGGGAATCGTGGAAAAGCTGTGTTTTACCCAGCGCGGGATCGAGTTGGTCCAGCAAGTTAAACGCGAACTGCAACTGGCCAGCCAGGCGCAGCGCATGCGGATAGAGCAGTCGGTATGCGAGAAGTGCCATGCGCTGACGTTGGCTTATGAACGCGTAAGCGTGGCCAGTCAAGTCATTGAGTCTTGGGAAAATCGCTTGGCGGCACTAGCGCGACTGGAAGAGTTAGGCGATGCGCGCGGCGAGGCTCAAACCACAGCCCGTGCGGAACTGATACGCGCCCAAGCCACACTGACCACGCGTCGCCTGTCTGCCAAGCTGGCGGAAGTCGATTTGGCCGAAGCCGTTGGCGGACTGGCCAGCCGATGCTGTCGAGGCGAAGCTTGGTTAGTAACCGGTGCGTCTAGCCAACCATCTTTGGGCCCTTGATCGACAGGCCGTTGCCGAACGTTTCAGCTCGTACCAACGTTTTCATCTGCCCATGCGGGCACCGCGTACAAGACGTTACAGCACGCCTGGTATCAAGCGACTGCGTACGCGTTGACAGTAGTTGGCATATTCCGGATCGCGACGCAGCAAACGTTCCTCGGCAAAAATGCGCGGGATCATAAGCGAGTAGGTCAGCCCATACATCGCGACATTCCACAAGGTCGGTGCCGTGCACAAGAAACCGATGTGGGTGATCAGGTAGCCCATGTAAATCGGATGGCGCACCAGCCGATAGGGCCCCGAAGCGCAGATGCCTCGATTGGCAGCCACGATCCCAAAGCGACGA
>JADLDX010000116.1 GCA_020846515.1 Pirellulaceae bacterium | reverse complement strand
CCCCGCTCAGTAACCAACCAACCTTCCCCGCCACACTCATGAAGCAAACACAACTCGATTCATTACTGTCCCGCAACGGGGCGTGGCTGACGCTGCGCGCCCCGCGCCGACCACTTTTAGCCTGGGGGTGTTCGCTTGTTTAAGGCCTAGTGCGTTGTAAGACTTCGCGGTGTTGTCGTAGGTGGAGCCCGGCTTGCTGGCGTGCTTCAGCGGGGGATTGTTCAAGAGTCCGTAATGGATCGCACGATCCGACAACGGCCAAAACTTTCTGCGATTGTTCAGAACATCGATGATCGCATTTAGGAACGGTATCTTTGCCTTGCTGATTTTGCAGCGTTGCTTCACGCCTTCGATCGCGAATGACTCAGCCTCGACAAACGATTGCTGATATCGGTAGTCGCTCAAGGCGCGGTGAGCATCGGTCGGGTTAGCGTTGACTAACTCTTCTCGCAGCTTGACGGCTAGGCTCTTGTCTCGCTGGCGGTTGTCCTCGCGGAGCAACAGCACGAATCGGTCGATATCATCGGTTCGACGAATTGACTCGACTCGACAAGGCACCGTTTTGAGCTTCAGCCGTTTTGCCGCTGTGTAGCGCCTATGTCCCGACAGAATGTAGCCGTCCTTACTGACAACGATTGGCTCGCGTATGCCGTGTTCGTGGATGCTGGCAGCCAGTGCAATGATCTCTGGATCATCAGGATCGATAACGCCGTAGATGTCGTCGTTTTCAGGCGCGGGGCGGATTTCAGATAGCGCGCGTGCCGAAACTGAGTCATGGCTGAGTTTTGAGTTTGACTGTCGTTTTGACGTCGCGGTCATCGCCCACCCTCCGCCTCGCGCCGAAGGATTGATCGCCGTAGTGGCGTCGATTCTGACTGACGATCAGTCCCGGATGTGATATGATCCGTCATAGGTTGTCTCCATTTAGCGCCGGGTGAGCTTGCGACTCATTAGCCCGGCGCTTTTTCGTGCGCGCGGACTGCCGGACGAGGTGTAGGCGGGGGCTAACTGGCGAACGCGCGAGCGATGGCTTCGATCGACGTTCGGCGAGAACTCCCAACCTTCATCGAAGCGACTTTGCCAGATAGAAGCCATCGCCACACTGTCGGCACGCTTACGCTGTAGTGTTTCGCAGCTTGCTTGACGTTAACGATCGTGTCGTTGACGGGGTCGAGAAAAGACTTCAATTCGCTAGTAGCTGACATTCTGCACTCTCCTCTGGGTTGCCACCCTGTGAGATCGCAAAAAAAGAGAGCTACACACAGGGGTTGTGTGCAGCTCCCGTAAAAGCCACATCAAAAAATTGCGCAAGAGATGATCAGTCACCTGCGCCACACGATAAATGTACAAGTCAATTGGATTCTGTCAACCAATCTCTCGCGCAATCATCGCACCTTTCGAGTTATCAACTTCAGCATAGATCGCTGTGGTGTCGGCATGACTGTGACCGAGTAAAACTTGAGCGCCATCGAGTCCGAATTTCTGACGGATCTCGGTGCCTGCTGAATGCCGCAGCTGATTCGGGTTGATGGTATCGACTTCAGCGAGTTTGCACGCCGCGTGAATCGCATTGCGATAACTGCCTCGGTTCCATGCTTTACCGGAGGGACGACAAAAGCAAAGTTCGGCCGCTGGTCGCAACAGATAGGGCAACAGCAACCGCTGTGCTTTTGGACCGACCCAGATTAGCCGCGACTTGCCGTGATGCTGCGTCTTGTGGGATCGCGGCTTGTACAACCAAACATCAGCGCTTCGGTCGATGTCGCCAGGACGCATAATAAACATCTCACCGGGTCGTGCGCCCGTGAGTCTTTGAATCTGCATCATGTCCGAGATTTCATCCGGCATGAACTCGCACGCCTTCTCAAACGTCGCTGCGTCCGCTGGCTTGATCGGTTCCGGCTCAGTGGCCTTGGTACGTCCCGGCTTCAGGCCGGATATAGCTGCGAGTCGCTGCCAGACTTGAACTCCGACCAGTTCTTTAGCGACACCCCACTTGTACATCCTGACAATGCGACCGACCGACTTGTTGATGTACTTGCGCGAGTTGCCATCTTTGATCCACTTCTGACGCAATCCGTCAATCGTCGCGGGGGTCACTTGGTTGATTGGCAGGCCGGCAATCCGCTCCACTTTGTTCCGAAGATAGACGTGCGAATCGTATTCCTGCGTCGGCTCGCCATCTCGTTGGTAGTAGTCGCGGCAATGTTCGAGGTAACAGGCGAACAGTTGGCCGACGGTGAGATCCGATTTCTCGTGTACCTCTACGGAGCCCTGCCTGCCATTGGACAGATACTCCCCGATTACCTGTTCGTACTTCCGCTGGCTCTCTTCGGTGCCGTACAGGCCAAGATAAACAAACTTGCCAGCCAGTTTGACGAACGCCTGCCCGGTGCCTTTGTGAAAGGAATACGATGGAACGCGCATGACGGTCACTCCTGAAAAAGGTGTAGTAACTACAACCACAATTCAGGCAACCGCCACCCGCATTCGGGCAGGTTAAGCACCGTAAGTGCTTATGCCTCAATAAGTACCAGAGGGGGGACTTGAACCCCCACCCACTTGCGTGGACTGGATTTTGAATCCAGCGCGTCTGCCATTCCGCCACTCTGGCATGGGTACTGTGTTCTCTGGGCTGGATTCTACTACGCCAAGGCGTTAGGTCGCAAGTGCGGGCTACGCTTGCACTTCTTCGACTTTGAACGCCAGTATCGGAGATCGGAAACACGGTCGCCTGGTCCGTCAACGGCGGATATCGTCACTCGACGCCGAGGACGCACAATACCGATGTCGCATTTCGCCAGATGGACATCATCGACGATTGGAATCACGTGACGAAGGCGTCGTCGCTGCGTCGGCTTGCCGCAGGAGTGAGTTGCGATTGGCTGTTGCCAATAGTGTGAGAAGTTCTGCGTGGTCGGGTTTCCGGCGAAGGCACCATTGCAGTTCGATCTGTGCCTCTTCAAACCGGTTTGCATCAACCAACAGTCGCCCAAGTCGCAGCCTCAAATCAAAGTCGCTTGGCGCAAGCCGGGAGGCTGCCTGCGCCAGGCGAATTGCTTCCTCTGGCGAATCAAGGTACTCATGCAGGCTCGAAAGTCGCTCCAATGCCCTAGGTTTGTCGAGTTCAGAATCGGTACGCAGGTGATCCGTTAAATAGTTCGTGTAATAGGTCGCAACGACTTTGGCACTCTCGACTTCGCCGATCTGTCTGTAGTGGTTAAGTAAAGCGTCCAGCCCGCGTTGGTCAGGGGCGAGGGCTTCGAGCAGTT
>JADLDX010000115.1 GCA_020846515.1 Pirellulaceae bacterium | reverse complement strand
GGAGCGAGCGAGCAGAGCGGGCGTTTCATCTTCCGTGCTATCAATCAGTACCAGGTCGATAGGGTGCCCCTGCCGACCCGCGGCCTGATGGGCTTCCGCAATCCATTCCCAGACAGCGCGGGTGTAGCGTCGCGTCCGAAAGGGCGTGGTCGGACTGGGGCCGATACGCTGCACGTCGAACTCTCGGAGTTGCACGCGCTTGGGCCACGCCGAATGCCACAGTGCCGTGACCACTTCCACGTGCCAACCAGCATGGCGCATCTCCGTTGCCAGGGCCAGGAGACGCCACGCGTTATCACCAGCCAAAGGCCAGAAGCGGCGCGTCACCAATAAGACGCGCGGCACGGAATTCATGGTTCAAACCTCAAAGGTGCATACTCGTGGCGACTTGCACAGCTCTACGAACTACTCAGTTGGCTCTCGGGGCTATTTTCTATGTCGTGCGTTTCCAATACCGCCAGGTAGGGCAAATTGCGATAGAGGTCTTGATAGTCTAATCCATATCCAACCACGAATTCATCTGGAATATGAAAGGCCACAAAGTCGGGTTCCAGATCAACGACTTGCCGTCCAAGTTTGTGCAGTAGCACCGCGCTGGTCAGGGTGTTGGGACCCATCTGCGCCACGCAGCCAAGTACGGCACTGAGTGTCTTACCGGTGTCGAAGATGTCATCCAAGACCATGACGTCACGACCTCGAACATCCAACATCATGTCATCACGCAACCACAATTGACCGGACTGCGTGCCACCCCGATAGCTGCTGGCCTGAATCAGACTGATGCGCACCGGCATCAACAGTTGGCGGCTCAGGTCGGCCAGCAAGACTAAACTGCCGGTCATGATGGCGACGATGGTGAGCGGTCGATCGCCATAAAATGCGGCGATCTTCTGCGCCATCTCGGCCACTCCGGCTCGCAGTTCGTCTTCGTCCAGCAGTATCTTCACACCTACGACCTTTCGCGTACAAATTTCTGGGCCGATTCCAGCGCACGCGGCCCAAGTGCTACCACTCCACGCACTCGCCATCACGTGGAATAAACATGCCCAGTTGCTTGTGTTGGTCGGTCAATATCATATTCGACCGGAGCACTTCAGCTAATGGGTTCAAGTGGATCAGCCCAGTTTTTCCGGGCAAGACACTGCGTACGATTTCGGTCGCTGCTGACAGCCAGGTGTGCCCAGTTTTCTCCGCCAAGGCCTGGAACTCGTCCGTAAAATAACATTCGTGCAACAGCAGGTCGACACCCTCGATCTGGCGCACGTAAGGGGAATCGGGTCGAGCCACCGTATCGGTGACATATGCCAGCGACTTGCCACCATATTCAACGCGCACGCCAATCGAGCCGCCGGGGTGTTCCAATGGAAACCAACCGATGCGCGCACCACCGGGCAATTCCAGCGGACTGGCATGCTGATCCAACGATTCAAACTCGATCTCAGGCGGCAAGAGCGGGAAAAGGTGTTCCGAGAATAGATGCTGGCGGACGGCTTCTAACTTGACACCCATGCCCAGCACGCGCACATGCTTGAGCGTCGTGACCGCAAAGGTATCCAAAAGAAACGTCAATCCGATCACATGGTCTAAGTGCGCGTGCGATAGAAAGATGTCCAACGAATCGCGCGGCTCGGCCAGCAACAGGGCGGTCAGGCCAAACATGCCAGTGCCCGCATCCAGCACCAAACCAGCTTCGGGCAAGTAGTAACAAGCCGTATGCCGCGTCGGGCTGGGATGGTATCCAGTCGTTCCGAGGCAGTGAACTTTCATGAACCTGTACTTGAATGAGGGCTAAGCACGCGAGCAAACACAATTCGGGTCAATGGTACATTAAGTCGGCAGCTGATTGTTCCCAGCCCGAGGCCGGAACACCGCGTGCTTCACCGAATTGCAGACTCCGGCGGCAAACGATCTGACGCTGACTACGGCGCGCTCGAAGGGGCGACCGGCGCACTGCCAGGTGCGGAGCCGCTCGGAATCGGTGCGCTGGGTTGCTGTGCGCTGGGTTGCGGAAAACCAAACTGGGGCAAGCCCAATTGAGGCAGGCCGAACTGCGGCAACTGCGGCAATTGTGGTAGTTGCGGCAGGCCCAGACCCTGGCCAATAGGTTGCGTACCAGTTGTTGGTGTCGCGGTTTGTCCAGCAGTAGTGCCACCGGCACCACCAGGGAATAGTTTACCGAATCCGCGCTGCAATTGTTGCTGCAACAAACCTTCTGCGGCTTGAGTTACCGCTTGTCGACCGAAGTCTTTGAGGAATTGTGCGTCCAGTTGGGGCGCTGTCAACGTACCGCGAATGGGAAACTGCAGAGACTGGCCACGAAAACTGGCCAACAGCGGTGATTTTTCAATCCAGTCGTCGGGAATTGGCATCGCCGCATTAAGTTCCATTCGACCATCAATGCCCACCGAACCATTGCTAACCAGGTTGACATCACCTACGTTGAATCTCAAGTCGCGGTGAATGACTCTGCCGTTTTCCATGCGAAAGGCGATCGCCTGTTGCGGCATTTGCATCCAGACCTGTTGCGTGCTGACCGTCGCCGCCAGTTCACGTTTGCGAATGGCATTTATTTGTTGGACCAGGCCAATAATTTGATTGGATAGCGGTCCGGGACCAATCGCTGCGCTGTGGATAATCAGTTGACCGTCGACCAACTGGTCTTGCGGGTTGGCGACATTAAATCGCGCTTCGTTCAGTTTCAAACTTAGTCGACCATCGACACTGGTTGCCTCGGCCAGCAGAGGTGTCACGTACTTCAACCAGCTTTGACACATCTGGGGTGTAATGGCCACATTCTCCAGTACGGTCATCGGCTTTTGAATGATGATTGTCTGATCGGCCGTAAGATCGCTTTGAACATCCCAACGCAACGTACCGCCACTGACTGGGATGTCGGCATTGGTCATGAGTTGCCCGTTGGTAATGCTGACCGGCACATCGGCTACTCCCACGTCGATGCCGACAACGCGGGCTTGTTCCCAACCGATGCGCGTGGCGGCTTGTAAACCAGCCAGGGTGCTGTTGGCATTGCCAGGACCACTGGTCAGGACCACTTCAACCGGCACTTGTTTACGCCCCGACATTTGGACGTTATTACCGATGTAGGGTTGCAGTTTGGTAGCCACCATGGCCGCGTCATATAGGCATTGACCGTTGGCGCGGATGATTTGTTGTTGGTCTTTACTCTCAATTTGTGCGGTGCCGGCGTAGTGCATCCAAGGTGCTTGTAGTTGCATCGAGTCGACTTTGATGTTGCCACTGGCCATATCGTAAATGCCTTTGAGGGCCGCGACCAATTGGGCCTCGGACCAGAGTCGCGTGGGTTGACCACCTGCGACCTGCTGAATCACATCCACTTGATTGCTCTTGGCATCCATCTCCAGCGTGGCCGACTTGGTGTTGACTGCCCAGCGGAGCGTTCCATTGATTTGGCCAGCAAATGCCAATTGACTCTGGGGCGCAGTTGGTGGAGCGGCAACGCCAGGGGGTAGAACCAATTGCTTCTTGTTGGTTGGTTCCGCGCTCGTGACATTGCGCATCAAGTTGCCGATATCCACAATAAATGCGCCGGTCCCCGTACGACCACTACCAGCGCTTTCAGCCGCTTTGTCCGCGGCTGAAATGGAGAAGGAGTGCGCTTGAACGACCAGTTTTTCAATGGCCAGTTGGCTGAGGTCATTTGTATTGACTCGGCCTTGGAAATTACCAACCATTTCTGGCTCCACCAGTTTGGTACCGGCGGAACCGACTTCGAATGGCTGACTGCGCCAGTTGGCTTCCAGAAGTTCTAAGTGTGTTAGGTCGATGCGGCCACTGGCACCGAGCGAATAGTTACCTGCCATGGTCGTCCCGGCATCGAGCAGCTTAAGCATCATGGCCCGCTTCTGCCAGAGATCAAGCGCGCCTTCGGAACTGATCGTAAACGCGGCCGGTTGGGCATTGGTCGCAAGCAATTGGAGCGGTTCCAACAAATCGATTTTGAGGTTTTCCGTTTGTGCCATCAGTTCGACGTGGCCCCGTTCAATACTGGTTAACTGAGTGCCCTGCAGACGTGCGCTAGCCGTGAAATTCCCCTTCCAAGCTGGTTCGCGCAGTTCGCCACCAGCGGCCATGGCGATAACCAGCGGTGTGGTTTCCAATTGTCCTTCGGCTGATACGATGCCAGGTTGTGACTGATTCCAACGCATGTCAATTCCTGCCTGGCCAGCCATATTGGACACCGGCAACTCGATCCACTGCGCCAGTCGTTGCTGCAATCGATCCAGGTCGAACTGACCTTTGAATGAACCGTCGGCAGCGGTGCCACTGGCGGTGATCTTGCAGAATTCGGCATCGCATGAGCCGCTCAGTGAGACTGCTCCATCAGCCTGCGGCTGAGCGCGGACGTCCAGCTTGAGGGCTTCATCCCACTTCATCTGTTGTCCACCTGCGATAGCTACCAGGTTGCCCAATTCTAGATTCAATTGACTGGATGGTTGTCCATTGGGGGCCAGTTGTTGGGAGGCTTTAAACGTGGCTGATCCAGATACCAATCGCGTATCTTGCCGCATAGGTAATAACGTCTCGGCAACTTTAACTAACTTGGCTAAATCGATGGAGCCTTCGGCGTTAAGCTGGGCTTTGGGGAGCCAGGGCGCGGTGACCGTCGGCATGACGATTGGCCACGGCAAACTACCGTTGGCTACGATGCCACCGACATCGGTCGCCAATTGCGTGCCTTGGAGTGACAATAGATCACCCGCCAAGGTAGCCTGGCCTTGCAGCTTGATGGAATCCAAACGTGCTGGTTTGTCGCCCACTAGCGTGGGAGCTGTCACGACCATTTGATCGCCGCTTAACTGCTCAACGTTAAAGCTCCAGCGCTGCGCATCGACCATGGAGCCAGCAATGCGTGCTGAGATCGTGCCAGCCAAGTCGTTGATGGGTATCTCTGGCAAGCGTTGATGTAAGACGTGCCAAAAGGCTAGTGGCACTTTATCGACAACTGTGCGCAAGTTGAATGTGCGTACATCTCCATTGAGCGATTCGGCCACGTCGGCCGCGATGGTTCCTGAGACCTGGCCGCTGGCATCCGAAATCGTGGCTTCCAACTGCGTGGGGCCCACGACCTGGTTCACTCCAGGTAAGTGAGTTTTGAACGATGGAATACTTACCATCCACACGTCGGGGTGCAGCGCATCGCGAAGTGAAATCTTGGCGTTGGCGAGTTCCACGGCCCCGGTGTAGACCGTCTTGGTGTCTGTTTCTGGCGTAGGTTCACCACCGATCAGTGGTCCGATAGCCTGTTCGAGGCTGGTCGTGCCCCCGGCGACAGCCACATCAACTTCGACATCACGAATGCGAATTGTGCCCAAATTCTGGCTGGCCATTATCCACGAGATCAGCCCCTTCTCGGTTTGGATGGCGCCGACTTTGGCTACAGAATTGCCTTGTCCATCGGTAATTTGCAGACCGTCAATCCCAACGGCTGAGAACCAACCGGCGGATACTCGAGTAAAGTCTACTTTCAGGGGCGCGATGCCTGCATAGCGATCGATCAGCGGTACCAACACGGTTCGCGAGGTAATGATCGACGGGGCAATGCCCAACAGCAGCAGTAGTCCTGCGCAAAAGAACAGCACAAACGCGTATCGGCGCTTCCATCGCCGCTTTCCTCGCGATGAACTGGTACGAGGCGAATCGTCGTCGCTCACATCATGCTTGCGGGCCATAGTCATCTCGCTCCTTCAGACGCACACGGACTTTAGCGTGGGATTTTACGCAGAATACGTAATTCAACGCCAGAGCGATTTGCCCCACAGAAAAAGGGGTCAGGTCTATTTTCTGTCTGAGCTTGCGTTTCTAAGTTCGCTAGCTTGCGGAAAATAGACCTGACCGTTCGTGGCCGTGTCGCTCCGCGACTCGGGGAGGAGTTGCGGAGCAATTCCTCTACAGTGACTCGGTCAAACTGTATAGCGTTTGATAACCTCTTCATCCACTTCGATTCCCAGGCCAGGTTTCGTGGGAACCGAAATGAATCCATTCTTCAATTCCAACTTCTCCCTGGCCAAACCATCTCGCCAAGGATTTTCGGATTGATCCAATTCCAGCCACGGCGTGTCGGTTGGCAAACCAAAGTGGGGCTCATGAATCAGCGATAGCAGATGGACGGTTGCGGCAATCAGCACGTCGCCACCCCAGCAGTGTGGGATGCAGCGGATGCCTGCCAGGCTGGCCATTTCGGAGATAAAGAGCACTTCGCCCAGACCTCCACACAGACTGAGATCAGGCTGGATGATATCGACAGCTTGGCGATCGATGAGCTGTTTGGCGGCAGCACGAGATTCGAGCACTTCGCCGCCGGCCAGAGGGAGCGGCATTTTTTTGCGAAGGTCTTCGTAGCCAACATACATGGGGGATTGCGGTAGCGGCTCTTCGAAAAAGGTGACTTCTAAATCATTTAAAACGTGCGCCATGCGGAGCGCACTGTCAGAGGTATAGGCGCCGTTTCCATCGACCATCAAGCGAATGTCAGGTCCGACCAGCTCACGGACTGCCGCGGCCACTTTGGCCTCGCGCGAAACCGAGTAGCGGCCCAGGCGCATCTTCATGGCCGTATGACCGAGGGCCTTCATTTTGGCTGCTGACGCCGGGTAATGTTCCTCGATCTCGACTCCCTCGGTGTACTCCATCGCCGAGACATAGACGGGCACACGCGAGCGGAGTCGGCCGCCGAAGAGTTCCGACAGGGGCACATTCAGTACTTTGCCTCGCAGATCATTCAAGGCCGTCTCGATCGCCCCGACGGCTAACGCGTTACCAAAGTTGGCTCCCCATAACTCGCGCCACAGACGGCGATAAGCTAGCGGATTCTGGCCAATCAAACGTGGTGCCAGCTGATCGTCGATTGTAGCGCGAGCGCCGGCGATGAAAGCGGTCTCGCCCCATCCGACCAGCCCCGCGTCCGTCTCCAGCTTGACCATCAACAGCTCGCGCGTCTTGCTCAGCGGTACCGAAACCGACGCCCCAAAGGGCCGTTTCAATTGATGCCGCAGCCGGTAGGTTTTCACCGCGGTGATCTTTACCTTCGGAAGTCCGGACGATTCATCCGCGTCCTGGGCACTGGACATGCCAAAGGGATGAGCGAGACTACAAGCCAGCGCGCCAGCTCCCAGACGCAGCCAGTGGCGGCGGTGACACCGGGGCAGGAATGGTTGATTAGCATGTTGTTTCATCGGAAGCCTCTTGAACAAACAAGGGGAAAGATACATCCACCGACCATGACGGCTGTTTCAACGGAATTTGAAGCCAGAGTGCAGACAGTAGGAAGTGCTGGTTTCGTCACCGATCATCTGGTTTCGCAAAGATGACCCTCTTGACCCGCTTGATCGCAAGTATTGCGGAGTTTGCATCTTATCATCCATATGAATGAAAAAAGGGGGCAGGTCTATTTTCCGTGAGTTGGGGAACGCATGTAATTCAAACTCAGATGGAAAATAGACCAGACCCCTTTTCTTGCCTTTAGTGTGAACACCGCGACGTTAAGTACGTCAAAAAAGCTGAAATCAAAGCACTCACTAGTAAATGCAAAAGTATGAATCCGAACGCTACGAGTGCGAATTGGCGGTCAAACACTATCACATAAGCTGCCCACAATGGGACACGTTCTATTGGGACCTCACGTTGATAGATCTCAACCGTTGGGATAAACAAGCAAAGCACTAAGGTGACTGCAAACCAGGCAAGCAGACACTTGATTCCCAGCGGGCGGACAATCGCTGGGCTACGATTATCGGAACTATCCACAGCATATGGATTGGCAGGTCGGTTACGTATCTCTCGCATTGCATAATTGAAAAGGGGGCAGGTCTATTTTCCGGGAGTTGGGGGAACTAGATAGTGCAACTCCATGAAAAACAGACCTGACCCCTTTTTTGAAAATAGACCTGACCCCTTTTATTCGGGAGCGGCGAAGTCGATGTTGGGTTGGCTTTGGCGGCCGGGTTGAGCTTGGCCTTGGCCGGGTTGACCGGGTTGGCCAGGGGCGTTGGGTTGACCCCGACCGTTCTTCGGCTTGCTCATGATGGCGCGCAACGCTTTTTCTACCGAGCTGGCATCGGTGTTGGCCGACATCTGCAGGATCTCGATGCTGCCTTGCGGTTTGGCTGACTCGTCCAGTTCCTCGATCATTTTGCAGACGACGTCCAACAACGCCTTGCCCTGGGCAAAGACGACAATCGAATTGGTGACCGAGTCAACTCCGATGGACAGCTTGCCTTTAAGCGACAGACTTTCTGTACCGGAGGAAACCATAGGTCCATCGCTGTTGCGTTTGCTCTCACTGCCGTTGCGGCCACCGGACTGTTGCTGCTGAAAAGCCTTATCACTAGCGCTCAGGTAATCGCGATAGGCTTCCTTCACCACCTCAGCGATCACATCCGCTTGCGAGAATTTAATTTTCATGATCTTGGTATAGCGCACGTTGGTGTCGTTGATCGGTTCGGCCACATCCCATAGATCAATTAGCTCTTGGATCGTCGCGCGTTCCGTATCATTGGCACCTTGCACGACGATGGTGTTGGTATCGTTGTCGGCCAAGAATCGCAATGGTTTTTTCTTGCCCAGTTGCCGTTCATCAGAGGAGGACTTCTTTTTGTCCGATGGTATGCCGAAAAACCAGTTCAACATCTGATCGCGTGAATCATCCTTCTTTTCATCGTTCTTGAAGTAGTCTTCCAGATTGAGGACGACCCAGGTGGCGCGAGTGTATTTGACATAAAACAGATCGTAGGGTTTCTTCGGAGGTTTGTTGGCTTGCATGAGCTCTTCCAAACGATCGAGGGCTGCCAGGTCGTCGGAACGCAGCACCAGGTTGCCCGATTCGTCGATCATGATTTCGATCGGCGGCGGAGCATCAGCGGCAGCCGTGGTGGTACGAGATGCGTTTTCAATCGGTGACTGCGGCTGAGCGGTTGGCGCAACTGGCGTGCTGGCGGTTGGCGTAATGGCAGCTGGCGGTTCGTTGGCAACAGCTGGCGCATTCGCATCAACGGTCGGCGCATCAGCCTCACTAGTTGGTGGGGCGATCTCAGCGCTGGTCAAACGCGCTGGTATGGGATCGGTGGCCAAGGTGATGGTGTCGTCGGACGCTTGAGCCTTGACAGGTGGTGTGTCGCCTGAGTTGTTTTTCTTGGGTGGTTCTTTTTCTTTGAATTCGTTGGCATCGGGTAAGACCAACGGGTTGGGGGAAACTCGATTCCAGCGTTCTTGAAGCTTGCGCAGGTACTCGAGAGTTTCCGGTTGGCGCGAAGCATCGATGACCCGAATGTTGCTGGGTTTGCTGCCTTCGGCCGGGATTTCGCCCAGTTTGACCAACAGGTTGCGGACCTCTTCCATTTCAACTTTATTGGCCCACAGCATGACTTGATTGTCGTTGATGTTGGCACCGACGCGCATCTTGTCATCGTTCTTCTTGCGATCGTTGTTACTGCCGTAGCCACCGTCCCAGTAGCCGTAGTAGCGATTGCGATCGTTGCTGTTGGACTTTTCCTCTTGTGCTCCCATCAGGAACTGAATGCTGCCTGCCACCGCTTCGGCATCCAATCGCCGCAGTTGGATGACTTCGAATTTGCGCCCCGTGCCATCCAGTCGCTCGACCACCGACTGAATGACAAACTGGTCGGCCAAAGAAGCGTAAGCGATGATCGCTGAATTCGTTTCGTCGACTTGCAGTTTGGTAGCCGGTTCGAGCGCGTCCATTTCGATCAGTGAGGCGACCAGTTGTTTCGGATCGAGTGTGGCCAAGCGAAAGACTTTCATGCGTGACTGCATGCGTTGAAAATCTTGTGTGCCACTGCTTGGCACATCGATGCGCTGAATGAAGGCCGCCACGATCGCCATCTTTTGGGGCGCTGCCGAGACGATCAAGCTGTTGTTGCGACTGTTGGCTACCAAATAGACTTCGTTATTCGGTTTAACCGGTTGGCGGCTTTTGCTTGCACCACCACCTTGTTGCTGCATCTGTTGCATTTGTTGCTGCATTTGCTGTTGCATCTGTTGCTGCATTTGCATCATCTGGTCCATGCCCATCCCTCGCCCTGACGAGGAAGAGGACGAGCGATTGATGCCTAAGAACGATTCAAGTTGCAACTTGACCGCCTCGGCGCGCGCGAACTCCAACTTGAACTCGCGGGCCAGTCCCTCAAGGGCCACGGTCGATTGTTCCTGTTCGATGACTCGCGAAATGTCCAGCAGGTTAGCCGCTGCGTCCATGACTTCCAAGCGATTGGTGGCCGTCAAGGCCGTGATCTTGCCGTTCGTACTGATCATCGATTTGAATTCTTCTTCGACCTCCGAGGCCACTAAAAAGGAGAGTTCAAAGGATGTGCGCAAGAAGCGGTGAGGCGGTTGATCGGCCAGTTCAGCGGATGACACGCGCGGAACCAGCGATGGATTGATCGTGGCGATCTTGGCCACGGTCAGAACGTCTTCGCTTTCCAGCATCGTAAAGCCCCGCGAGAGCAAGTGACGGTTGATGACGTCGCGGGTTTCCAGCAATGTATAGGGGCGCTGGGTGGCCAGGTTCAGATAGTCGCCCGGCAACTCCTGCCAATCCAACGAGAGGTTGGAAACGTCGGCCAGCCAACGCAGTAGTTCGGGCCAAGGTTGATTACGGAACTGAAATTGGACCAGCCCATCTTTGTCTGGTCGGACCTGCAACTCCATCGGATCCGGCGGCTCGGGCGGTTTGGTCGGTCGCGGCACTGGGCCGGCAGCTGCTTCTTTGCCCGGTTCAGCGGCAGGTTTGGCATCGCCTGTGGCTGCGGGCGGCAGCGGCTTGCCATCTGGGCCAAGCTTGGGTGGTCCACCGGGTGTGTTTTTTGCCGCCGCGATCGCCGCTTTTCGGGCCGCGGCCTGAGCGGCCTTGACCTCTGGGCTGGTTTCTTCATCCGGGGCCGACGTATCCACCACATCAGCCGCCACGGCTACCGCTGGCGCTTGGGCTTGAACGTCTGCAACAGGAATCAACGCACTGCTATAGGCTGCCACGATCGACAGACCGAGCGGCCATAAATGGACGATTCGGACTCTGAAGCCTAGGGGCAGTCGCGGTCCCGCTGGTGTTTTTAGAATTCTCATAGGTCGGATGTCGAAGCTATTGGGGTGAATAGTTTTAACTGAGGGAACGACGTTCGGCCGAAATTAACAAGGCAGTTTAAGCTTGATCGGTGATATTGGAACTCGCCCGCCAGCTCTCAAGCATTAGGAGTCGCACGGCGACCATGAGAACTGTAAACTGGGCCGACATAGGGTTCATCCGCCATTTCCCTTGGATTTATAGGTCGTGTCATCCTTGCTCGGCCGGCGGACTTTGGGCCGGGATACATCATACCCGGGTGGCAACAAGACTCCTATTCATTCATGATGCGCACAACCCAAAAATTTATCTTCCGATTATGGCAGCCCAGACCTCGGAAAGCAAACCAGACCGTCCATGCCAGACTTGCAGGAAATCGTTTTCGTAATTCCAGAATGCTGACCAAAAATTGAGACCTCACGCATAGTCATTGGAGTGGATGAAGCTGGTTATGGCCCCAATCTAGGGCCCATGGTCGTGGCCGCGTCGGCTTGGCGTGTGCCGCGAGAAATGGGGGAAGAGCAATTTGCTCAGCAACTCCACGGTCCATTCAGCCCATTGCCTTGGAGTGCGCAATGCCTACATATACCGCTGGGCGACTCCAAACAGCTCTACAGCCCAGCCCATGGATTGCGCACGTTGGAGGCGGGATTGCTAGCCATGTTGGCACAGACACTGGATCTTTTTAAGTGCTTGCCCAGAGAAACAACTGCAGAATCAACAGGCGAAACCAATAAATTCCGTACCCTACTTCAAACGCTTGATGTCACAACTGCCGCTGATTGGACGACAGATGAAGTACCAGGACGATTACCTTGGTACAACCACATTGCGTCTGATCTGCCGTTGCATGTGAGTGCGGACGAAGTTGCTCGTTTAAGCAGGCTGGCGCAAGGTTTTCTCGCGCCAATCGGCATCCAACTGCTCTCTGTGCGTGTCTTGGTGCTGGTAGAAGAACGATTTAATCAGTTGATCCACCAATTGGGATCCAAGGGACGGCTGCTATCGACAGTTACCATGGAATTGGTTCAAAACATGCTCCGCGATCACACCGCGGCGCCGGTGGAAGTGTTTTGCGATCGACAGGGTGGGCGAAAAAAGTATGCTTGCGTGCTGCTGGAGGCCATGCCAGAAGATTGGTTTGATACGCTGGCGGAACAGCCACTGCGGTCGAGCTATCGTCGGCAACGCGCTCCGGAACTGAAGATCCATTTTTCAGTGGGCGGCGACAGCTTTCCCCCAACAGCCCTGGCCTCGATGGCT
>JADLDX010000114.1 GCA_020846515.1 Pirellulaceae bacterium | reverse complement strand
CGCCTTTGCTACCGACAATCTCTTCGCGGTTTTCAACTACTACCGCATTGGGGCTGACCGCATCGTCATTGGAGTTCGGATCATCGATGCGTACGAATGGAAAATCGCCTTCACTGAGCTTCGAGATCGCATCGCGAAGTCGAGCATCGTGTGGATTGTCTTTAGGCAATCCCAGCGTGTTCTGGATCCGTGCATCGGCACCCGCATGCCAATGACAGGTCGCACACGCCGTTAGACCATCCGAACCGGTCTGCATGTCCCAAAACAGAGCTTTACCAAGGGCCACGGCTGCCTGGCGATCTTGAACAAATTCATCAAGATTGCTGGGCAAAGGAATTTTGACAGTTTTCAGCGGCGCCAGTGGCCGGGCTGTCAAACTAGGTTGGGCACTGGCCGGTGTGGCGATCCTGGCCCAGACACAGACGCTGAGCGCCGCGCCAACTTTGGCAAGCGTCGCGCTCATTGTACGAGAGCAGAGCATAGGAGTTCCTCGTTCGCGAAGAGACAAGATGTTTACTGAGTAACGTTGATACGTGAACGGCAGGAAACTGAACGGTGAATCCTACGTGCCACTTTAGTTGAGCTGTGGTATCAAACTACCGTCAGAAATATGGGTGATTTGAGAATTGCAGCTAAGCGACGGCATGGAAATGAATCGAATCGATTCTTGCGATTATGGCGATTGTGCCGATTGAAATGTTTTTACTTAAGCGCGACACAAAATGTTTCAATCAATTAATTAATATGGCCGTTCAAGTACCGCTTAAACCAGCGGTCATGCCACCATCTAAGATCAGAATTTGCCCGGTGATGTAGCTGGCATCGATGGCCAGAAAGGTGATCAACTTGGCGCACTCTGTGGCTGTACCCCAGCGTTTGACCGGAACATCAACTGCCTTAACCGCCTCGCTGGCCCACGCGTGTACTTCAGGGAGATCAAGCATGCCGGTTTGCACACCGACGCAACGTATGTTCTGCCGACCATACTTCCGCGCCATCGAACGTACGACGCCCGTTACAGCGCCACGTAAACTCGAAACGTAGTCTTCCAACTCGCCGCCCGCATACATGACCGGCAGCGCGCAATGATTGACTATCGAACCGCCACCTGTGGCGCTCATGTATTCAATTGCTGATAGATTGCGAGAGAGCAACCCATCTGGGTAACTCATAATCGCTGTTAGTGGATCACGTGGATTGGGCATGCAAATGTTGACGAGCGATGTCAAACCGTCTAAGGCTCGACTGGCTCGGTGAATCAAGTCGTGCGCATCGCCAGTTTGATCCAGAACGTGAACCACACCTCGCTGCTCCAGAACCGCGTCTTGCACTTGCCTGGCATCAAACGTCCCGTCATCCACAATGGCTGACGCAATACCGCGGCGAGCGAATTCGACGGCAACGGCTTGCGTCAGGCTGGTTCCACCGACAATCAGCGCACGGTGGTCAGTGTCGGGCAACAATCGATATTCGGCTTCGGCGTAAACTTGTGTGGTCATGGTCAATAACTCAGTGTTTGAAGAATGCAGTCCACTGGGAGTTTAGGTTTCAAATGGCAGTTGGGCGGCGCGTGAGTTTCCGTGAATCGTTTTCCGACGTAGCCATCGATGGCAAACAAGGCACAGGCGTTAAACGTGCTAAGTTGGCGACGATTGGACTTTCCCTACTTCAAGCTGACAGGATGACCGCCGTATTGCGGCCTGTTTCCGAAGTGGCGCATACCAAGGCATTGGTCGGCGATTCGATCGCCAGGTTCGTGTTGCCGGTGGCCACCTGGCGATTTTGCGCAAGGCTCGACTGCACGCATAAGCTCGCCGCAGCCACGCTTAAGAGTCCGCAGGCGGATTCGAGGACACCGGTATGCTGATTCACTGATTCGATTTGCACTTCACGCCCAAAAACCTGCGTGAGCGCCGTCCGTTCGCGCTCATCGTATGCTGGGACGCCGCAGGCGTTGCCGATGATCGTGCCAATGTCCTTGCGATCACACTGGGAACGTACCAGGGCCGTCTCGATCGCCATGGCTAACCACTTACCAGTGGCTTCGACTTCCAGCCATGAATGTCTAAGAGCCCGATCGGCGGAGTAGTCTTGGCCGAGCGCTGGAGACGCATAAGTTGGCAGAGCATCAACTGGTAGCGCGTCGAACGTGGAACTAACAGACCTGACGGTGGCGATCGCATGGCGATTGCTCGTGACCAGATCGCTCGCGCGCTCTAAGACAACCGCTACGGCCCCTTCACCAAGGATCATACCGTGACTGTCAGGATCGTAGACGCGTCCGTATGCCCGCTGGCCACTTGCAGCTTGTCCCGTTGCTTCGCTCAGTCGCAGCCCGCTACTGCTGACTTCATCGGCTGCGACAACCACAATGGCTTGTAAATCTTTAGAGTGTCGCAGCTGTTCCGCCGCGGCATTTAATGCACCTAAGCTGGCTGACAGACCGTCGGTGATCGTGGCAGTAAAGCCCTTGCATCCAAACCAGTTCGCAAGTTGACTGGCCACAAGAAAGCGTCCCTTGCGCAGGAGTGCTTTACTGACCGATAGACTGGCCCATGGACCTTCCAACGCTTCGAAAAGTTTATCGAGCGTATCACCTGAAGCGCGTGAAATACCGCTGACCAGCCCCAAACGTTCATTCAGGCGGGCATTGTTCAGCCCCGCGTCTTGCAGTGCCAGCTTAGTAGCGGCTGCAGCGAATTGGGTCAACAAATCAACGTTGCGCAGTCGCAAACTAGGTAACAGTTTTTTAGCCGAAAAGTCGCGTACAAGTCCAACTTGCTGGACCGCAGTTCGTAACTGACCGAAGCGTTCCAGCGAGCTATCAAGAGTGCTCCACTGGCACTCCGATAGTAGTAACTTCTTCGCCATGTCGCGCGTGCCACAGCCCTGAGGCGTAACCAGCCCTATGCCACTGATGACAATCGGATCGTGTTCCGATTGGTTGCCAGTCGCGTTTGCCCGCATTTGCCCCCCGACCAAGACCACGTTGGTGCCACCAAACGCAGCCGTAGTAGCCGCAAAATTTCTGAAGGCTTGTTCGCGAGGATGATTGGGTACGAAATCGAACTTGCCCGACGATTGACTATCCACAAAGTTAAGAGTGGCTGGCAACAGACCAGCCCGAGCGCAGGCCACACTAGTTACCAACCCCATGGCAGGGCCAGCTCCATTGGTGGGACCATAGGTGGACTCGAGAGAGGAGACCACTGGACGGTGATCACCGAAGGTGGTTTCAATCGCAGACAACTCTGAAGCGTCTTGACTGGCGCCGCCGGCACCACTGGACTTAACCCAATCGATTTCCTCAGGTGCCAGACCACTGTCACCTAACGCACCGAGCAAAGCGCGACGTATGCCATCACCACTTGGATCGAATTGGATCGCATCGAACGCATCGCTGGTTACGGCGAATCCATGCAATTGTGCCAGGATGGGTGCACCTCGGTTGAGCGCCGTGCTTGCGCGTTCCAAGGTCACGAACGCTGCCCCCTCGCCCATGGTCATGCCTTGCGAACGACTGAAGGGCGAGCAGGGCTCGCGGTCGAGTAGGCCGAGCAGATCGAAACCAATGATGTT
>JADLDX010000113.1 GCA_020846515.1 Pirellulaceae bacterium | reverse complement strand
GGCCCGTCATGGGCGCCGGCGGTTGCGTTCGGATTCCTCCTGATAACGTTGGCTTTCCGGCCCGCCGGACTTTTGGGACGTTGAGAAAATGCGTACTTGGCGATTTTCGCTTATCTTACTTGGTGTCGCGCTTGTGATTTTTTTTGGCGCACGCCTTTTGCAAAACGATTATCTGTTCTTTGCAGGCTATGTTGTGTTGCAATTCATTGTGCTGGCGACGGCATGGAATATGCTCGGCGGCTATTGTGGTTATGTCAATTTCGGCTCGGCAGCTTTTTTTGCGGTTGGAGCCTATAGCACTGTAGCAATGAATAAGCTGCCAGCCTTCGTCAAAAGTAGCCTGCCGGAGGGCCTTGCTGACTTTATTTTGGCGATCGCTCCACACTCGTTGCCCGCATTGGTAATCCTTGGCGGTGTCGTTTCAGGACTAGTCGGTCTTGGTACAGGTTATCTGACACTGCGTCTGCGCGGTGTATTCTTCTCCATTGCCACACTAGCCCTTGCAGTCGTGCTGCAGACACTGATCGTCAATTGGGATTTCGTTGGCGGTTCGCGCGGCGCTTACGTGATACGCCCTGCCACCGTATCGCTGCTGAACATTAGCTATATCGAATATCTGTTCCTAATAATGCTCGTACTTGTCGTGATCGCTCTCACCGCGGCACGCGCGATCGAGCGCTCGCGGCTTGGCTATGGCTTTGCCACGATCCGCGATGACGAACAGGCTGCGGAAGCGTGTGGTGTTCCGACCTTGCGACTCAAGCTGGTGGCTACGACGTTAAGCGGCGCCTTCATGGGCATGGCCGGCGCGCCTTTTCCTTACTACATAGGGTATTTGGAACCGCACTCAGCTTTCGGACTCGCTTATGCGGTCAACGCGATTGCCATGCCGATGATCGGCGGGACAACGAGTTGGGTTGGCCCGTTGGTCGGTGCGGTCTTGCTCGGTACTCTGCAGCAGGTTGCGTCGGTAACAATTTCTTCGGTGGTAAGCCTGCTTATCGTCGGCCTGTTGCTTGTATTCTTCGTTATCGTAGCTCCTAACGGCATCATTGGCCTGTGGCATAAATATTTCCTGAATAAGAGTCTTGATATTCGCGAACGCAAACGAAAAGTAGAGAGCGTTTTATGAATCAGCCACTTCTTCAGGTTCATAGTCTCAGCAAGCGCTTCGATGGGTTTGTTGCTCTAGACAATGTTAGTTTTAGCCTCGCGCGCGGTGAACGATTAGGGCTGATTGGGCCTAACGGGTCGGGCAAAAGCACGATGGTGAACTGTCTGTGCGGAGCACTGCATAATGAGGGTGGCAGTGTGCATTTTGATGGCGTTCCCGTAAATGGACTGCATGCACACCAGCGCACACGTCTTGGCATGGCCCGTAGCTTTCAGCTGCCGCGCCCGTTTCACACACTCACCGTGGCCGAGAATCTTCGGGTTCCCTTGCTCTACACGGTTAATGCGCGGCTCCGTGCATCGTTGTCGGACGAGGAAATCGAGGAGCGTTGTCACGAACTGCTCGGACTTGTTTCGCTCGATCATAAGGCGCACAGAAGTCCGCGAGACTTGACCCAGGTTGAGATGCGTAAGCTGGAATTAGCGCGAGCGCTAGCAGCCGATCCGAAGCTTTTGATTGCGGATGAGGCGATGGCGGGTCTCTCACAATCTGAGGTCAAGGATATTGTAGCGCTACTTATTCAGCTTAACGAGCGTGGCATTACAATTATTCTTATTGAACACATCATGTCGGCGGTGATGAGTTTCTCGCAGCGTCTGGTGGTGCTCGTCTCCGGCAAGAAAGTTGCCGACGGTGATCCGAACGACGTCATCCGTAACCCTGAGGTCGAGAGGGCGTATCTTGGGTAACAGTTTGTCTATCGAGAACATTCACGCAAGTTACGGCGCCGTGCGGGTCATCGAAAACGTCTCGATGGAAGTCGATTCCGGCAAGACGGTTGTGCTTCTCGGCACCAACGGAAATGGCAAGAGCACACTTATTAAGTGTATCATGGGGCTGTGCCGGCCTAGCGAGGGCCGCATCGTCGCGGAGATTGATGGCAGTAAGCATGATCTGATCGGCATGACCACTGAGGAGATCGTCGATCTTGGTATTGCACTGGTACCGGAAGGTCGCCGCTTGTTTCCGAAACTGACTGTTGAAGAGAATCTAGCTCTTGGAGCGTTCCGCCAGAAAGCGCGCGAGCAGATGAAATCTAATCTCGAGTTTTGCTTTGAAACGTTTCCCCGTCTTGCTGAGCGCCGCAAGCAGCTAGCCGGCTCCATGAGCGGTGGCGAACAGCAGATGCTTGCGCTTGCGCGTGCGCTGATGCTGGCGCCCAAAATTCTACTGGTTGATGAGCCTTCGGTGGGGCTGTCGCCTCTCTTGGTCGGTCGTACCATTGACGCAATACGCGACTTGAAGAAAAAATATCAGCTTACGGTATTGATGGCGGAACAGAACTTCACACAGGCCATACGCATCGCTGATTCCGGCTACGTGATCGTGCACGGTGAGATCGCTTTTAATGGAAAAACCGCCGACGAGCTTAATAACAACGATCTGATCCGGAAATTCTATCTCGGCGTTTGAATTTCTTACTGCAAATCGTCAAGCACCATCGGTGCCATTGATATGCCCGACGAAGCAGACACTTTGTCGCTCTCTATAGACCCGGCCTCAAAGTTGTCTACGGCACCTACCATTAAAGAATGGAGCATGCTGGTTCTCTGATCGATCTACTTCGTAAGCATGGTGCTAAAATTGGGCACGTCCAGCTTGGAAATGTTCCTGGCAGGCATGGGTCCGGCGAGGGCGAACTTGGTCTGGATTACTTGATACGCAAATTTGATGATGCAGGTTGGAGTTTCTGGATAGGCTTGGAGTTTGACCCTTCCAAAGGTTGCTAGAAAAGTCTTCGGTAAATCCAGCATTACGGATATCCGATAGCAACGCTATCATGATGGGCAGAAAAACCCTCGGCCCGAGTTTTTGAACTCTGACGTGATAAATTCATGTACAAATGAAATGCGTCGTATCATTCGAACGTCTTTGTGGGCAACAAGCCAATAATTTCTCTTGACGGAGAAGCTTGGTAATATCTTTACAAGGTCACCGAAGGCTCTCGCAGCGTAATCGTGAAGAATGCCAACTCCTATGCCTGATCGTACCACCTCGAGTTGCGAAGTAAGGCTTGCGCATTCAAAACGCTTTGCCGCAAATTTTTCGAGTGGTTCTGCATATTCGAGCGTTGAACTATAAATTAGATCAGAAACGTAAG
>JADLDX010000112.1 GCA_020846515.1 Pirellulaceae bacterium | reverse complement strand
TCACTTGCCACGATTGGCCAGCATTTTCAGTAACCAGCACGATGCCCACGCTGGTCTGCGACAACGGCTGCACGGTGCCACCAACGATCACGCCGCGGTTTTCATCCCAAAAGGACACGCCATACAAATTTAACGACGTCCCCGAATACTGAGTTGCCCACGTCCGGCCACCATCGCTGGATGCCAAAATCAAACCGCGATCGCCTACAGCCCACACGCGATCGGCGCTCACCACGGCCAGGCCATTGAGCGAAGCATCAGCCTGGCCAGCCGCCACGCGAGGATCATATTGCCAGGCAGGTAAATTCTCGCGCACTGCCTTCTTACTGCGTTCGATAGCCCCATCTACCCAAGAGAGATCTTGAGCCGACAACGGCTGGGACATCAGCCATCCCCAAACGATCAACTGGCAGACAAAAAGTGGGGCATAACTCTGCCTGATACTAGACAGTCTAAGCAGCGATACAAACGAGGAGATTATTGCAGACATCCCGGGTGAGCCTTCACTGATCTGGATCGTTTGCCTGATTCATCTTGACCCTATAGCAAAATCGGTGAAGTGCCAGCTATGGCAAAAACGGAAAAGGGGTCAGGTCTATTTTCCGCGCGCCAAGATGGAAAATAGACCTGACCCCTTTTCCAGCAATGTGGACCTGTGGGCAAGCTGTGCCTATGATAGCACTCTGCCTTAAATTCCTTGGAGAAAGTACGCAAACGATGCTCAGCCTCTTAGATCGATGGTCACGACGCGCAGTCATTTGCATGATGCTGCTGCTACCGGCCATTTTGTACGGAGCTGTGCATATCCCAGTTGGCTCAGCCGGCGTGCACGAGTGGCTGCCCGATGGCCGCCAGGACCGAGAACGTTACGAACGCTTTCTGAAGGAGTTTGGCAGCGATCAGTTCTTGTTGATCTCATGGGAAGGTTGCCAAGCCAACGACCCCCGATTGCCTGCCTTCGTGGCCGCCATCGAACTCGAAGATCAACGACAAAGCAACGGCGATACAAGCCAACGACTGATCAGCTCTGTGCAGTCCAGTGTCGATGTCGTGCATGCATTGACCAGTCCGCCGCTGAACCTGCCACTCCGCGTCGCAGTCACACGACTAAAAGGCATTTTGGTCGGTCGCGACAACTTGTGTGCCATTGTAGCCACTGCTACACCTTATGCTCTCAAACATCAAGCGGCCACGATCGACTGCATGGTCCGAGCGGCCGATCGCGTGCCAGAACTGGGGCACGATCGGTTGCGAATTGCCGGCACGGTCTACGAAGCCAACGCGGTTGATGTGGCGGCTGAACGCAGCTTGCGCCAACTGGTGATACCCTCGATGGTCATCGGAATCGCGCTCGCCTGTATTTGCCTGCGCAGCGCTCTGGCAGCGATGGCGGTGTTGGTCATGGCTGGAGTCGGTACGCTCCTGGCCATCACGGTCGTATCGCTGACCGGTGGACAATTCAGCGCAGTGCTGATCGTCTTGCCGACGTTGGTCTTTAGGCTCACACTCTCGAGCGCCGTGCATTTGATGCATTATTATGTCGAAGCCTCGGCCTCGCATACTGATCATTTGGGCAGTCGGGCGATGCTGCTGGGCTTTAAACCCAGTTTGCTATCTAGCGTCACCACTGCGCTGGGCATGGCCTCGCTGGTCGCCAGCCAACTAGCGCCGGTGCGCGAGTTCGGTATCTATTCGTCAGTCTCGCTCTGCATCGCCACCATGTTTTTGTTGCTGGCCTTTCCGGCACTAGCAGATTGGTTTTACGCCAGACGAGCCGTAGCGGTAGCGCAAAAGAAACGCGAAACACTAGCTCAGCGCGCGCTCACAACTCATAACCCTACCCAGCCTGAGGCACCTCAAACTGTGGCGGTGGCGGCAGCAGAAGTGGAAGCACGTGTGGATACGGTGGACGAGTTCGTGCACCAGGCGGAACAGATCATCGTAGCCGATACGCATGCGCCAACGGTCTCTCCCTTGGCGCTGCGTTACACGGCTTGGATGCAGAGCCATTCGACGACCGTCTCAGCCTGCGGACTGGGTTTAATCGTGCTCAGTTTTATTGGTCTGTCGTATTTGCAGCCATCGACCAAGTTTGATGACATGTTTCCTGTGGATAGTCCCACCATTCGCGACATGCGTTGGTTGGAAGAAAACTTAGGGCCCATTGCCTCCGTAGAAATTCTATTGCGATTTGCCAACGATAGTCCCTTGGATACTTATGATCGCGCCCTGTGGGTGGATCGAGTTTGCGAAGGTATTCGCAGCGACTCAGGTTTGGGGGCTGCCATGTCGGCTACCACCTTCTTGCCCGAGTTACCGCGGACCGGTGCGTTGCGTGATGTGGCGCTGCGGAGCATCTTGCGCGGTCGGTTGGACGAGGTTCGGCCGATGTTGGAGCAGGGGCATTGGGTCGCGCAATCAGAAACTGACGAAGTCTGGCGGGTCACGGCGAAAGTTTCCGCGACCTCGGACGAAGATTATGGAATTCTCACTCAGCGCGTGATCGATAAAGTCGCGCAAGTGGCTGAGATGAATAACCAGAGCGTGCCATTTAAGGTAGAGATCACGGGACTCTACCCAGTGATGCATTCAACCCAGCTCTCACTGATCGACGACTTACAGATCAGTTTTACCGCCGCGTTTATACTCATCACCCCCGTGATGATGTTGATCGCCCGCGGTTTTTGGGCCGGCCTGCTCATCATGGTGCCTAACGTGTTGCCAGAGACCGTGGTGTTCGGCATGATGGCCTGGCTCGGTTTTCGACTGGACATTGCCGGCCTGTTGACCGCCAGCGTGGCCATGGGGATCGCGGTCAATGACACCTTACATTTTGTGAACTGGTATGCGCGGCGATTGGCTGCGGGCGATTCGCGAACGCAAGCTGTGGCCGATACGTTGTCATCGTGTGCAGCGGCCATGTTTCATACGATGCTGATCAGTTGCTGTTCAATGCTACCCTTTTTGTTTGCCGATTTTTTGCCTACGCGCCAGTTTGCTTTTTTGATGATCGCCATGCTGAGTAGTGCCATTTTAGGAGACCTGGTCTTACTGCCAGCACTACTGCTTAGTCCCCTAGGCCGATGTGTCTTGCCCAGAGCGCGTCGATCGACCAGCCAACCGGTCGCTTCCCACACTGTTACTGCAGGAAACAGCACCGCTCCATGAGCCATTCGTTACCGTTGAAACTAGCACAGCAGTCACTGTTAGGTCCGCCGGGTCTGTCCGATGCGCTGCAGATTTGGTGGGCCGGTGTCACGGCCGCGCGCCCCGACGAATTATTTGCGCGAGAAGCCCGCATCCAGAATCATGAGCTGCATTTGGCCGATGCGAGCTTCGATCTGCGCGGCATTCGCCGCATCGTGGTCGTAGGCGCTGGTAAAGCATCGGCCAATATGGCCAGCGCTCTGTATCGATGCTGTTTAGAGTCACTGGTTCAGCGCATCGAAGTCGTGGGTTGGATCAATGCACCAGCCGGCAGCTTCACCAGCGGCAGTGCTGGCCGCATTTATCTGCATGCGGCCCGACCGGCAGGCATGAACGAGCCTACCGTTGAAGCCGTGGCAGGCACTATGGAGATCATGCGCCTGGTCGAAAGCTGTGGCCCACATGATCTATGCATCGTACTGTTGTCCGGTGGCGGTTCTGCCATCTTAACGGCTCCCATCGAAGGCATTACGCTGAGTGATAAACAACAAGTAGCTCGGCATGTGGCCGCCGCTGGTGCCAATATTGCCCAGCTGAATACCGTCAGGCGTGCCCTCAGCCGAGTCAAAGGCGGTGGCCTGGCTCGCATCTGTCGAGCTCGTGAGATGATCACGCTTATCATCTCAGACGTTTTGGGCGATCCGCTCGAGACCATTGCCTCGGGCCCAACGCTCAGCTCTGCCGAGGTGACCCCGTCGGCGGCGTTGACCGTCCTGGACGAGCTGAATCTACTGCGCAGTCCTCCGCTGGGCAACGTCGTGCAAATCCTGCAGCGATCTTCCGGCGCAGCCCGCGTCTCCCGCGCCACAAGCACGTTACCGGTTTCACACATCATCTTGGCCAACAACGCGACAGCGGTGGATGCAGCCGGCGTCAAAGCCGTCGAACTGGGCTATCGATACATCATGCAAGCCTCGCGCACGCTCGAAGGTGATGTCCGCGATCTAGCCATCCAAGCAGCCGACACCATCGAGCAGTT
>JADLDX010000111.1 GCA_020846515.1 Pirellulaceae bacterium | reverse complement strand
TAAAACCCTGCGGTCCTACGCAGCCTGGTTTGACCTCTACGCTGACAAAGTTGACAACTTGTCGGTGATCGGAGTTGATGAAGAGGCCGTCGCGGTTGGAGTCAGCTTGTCGGAAAACCTCCGCCACATCGGCAGTGGGTTGCGTGACACACAATCCGTTGTCAATTCCCAACAGGGCTACCTAAAAGCCAACAACGGGTTTACGGATTATGGTTATCGTTACTCTACCTCCGGTCGGACGAGCCAACAGAAGGCCCTGAAAACCAGCGGCCAGAGCTTTGCCGAAGTGCAAACACGCGAGGTCCTGCGCAAGTTGGCGGACGAGGTTGCCGCTACGCGTCGCAAGTTAACGATGAAGTATAACGTGCCGTTTTAGACGAACTTGTTGCTTCGGGACAGATCGTAAGACCACTGCGGTTCCCAGTGCTCCAAAAATACAAAAACGGGACTCAACAAATACTGGTGTTGGGGCTGTTGTGTTTTGAGGTTGTGATGAGTAATCGCCAGACTCGGCGCGCTTTCAAGGTGAGTTTGGAATCGCGTGTTCGACGAGTTGGGCAAGTTGTAGCAGTGACTCCTGCCAGCCGTGATAGCACATCTCCACAGGTATCACGTCGGGGATACCGGTTTGGAGGATGGTCAGATCCGTCCCACACAGCACCGTTCGCAACGTAATCGTGACATCCATTTCGCCAACTAAATTGGGATCGTCGAACTTGTCGATATGTCGAATTCGATCGCTTGGGACAAGTTCGACAAACTTTGTTTCGAATGTATGCGCTTGACCATTTTCAAAATTGGTAAACGACATGCGGTAACCGCCGCCGATTTTGGCATCGAAGTGGTGCATCTTGCCCAAGAAACCATACGGAGGGAGCCACCGACACAAGGCGTCGGCATCCAGAAACGCTTTGTACACGCGTTCCGCAGGTGCCCTGAGGACGCGGTGAAGTCGAACAGTATTCTTTTCGTGGCTCATGGTATCTGGTGTTCCGGCTGGCGTGGTTGGGAATTTAAGGGTAGTCGAGTAGCAAGGCTCGAAATCGACAGCGAACGGAGAAATTTTCCAAAGAGCGTACAATCGCGAGAAAAGCTCTCCGGTAGTGGCCGTCTCCCAACGGCATGACGGAGCCACACGCTTACGCTGAACCCGACCTCTAACCAAAGCCTAGCTGGACAGCGCCACTTTGAATCGAATTCACAGTGATTCGCTTCTATTTCTTAGATATGAGCCGTATTGGCGTTAGCCACGGTTTTCGCTGAAGAAACCGGGCCTAACGGCCTGCGGCTGATTCAAAGTGGCGCTGTCCAATTAGAGGGCGCGACGCTTCATCATCGCATCATGGGTCGCATACTTGTAGAGATCGCCGAGCGTTGGATAGTTGAAGCAAACCTGATGAAAGAGTTCGGCAGTGGCGTTCATGGTCATGGCGAGCAGTCCAAGATGGACTACTTCGGTCGCCTGCTCGCCCATCACATGGACGCCTAGCAGTCGCATATCATCGCGATGATAGAGGAGTTTCAGAAAGCCAAGATGGTCACCGATGATGTCTCCGCGCGGGATGTCTGAGTAGCGGCAGCGTCCAACGATGTAGGGAACTTGCCGGGCGGTCAGCGTTTCTTCGGTATCGCCCACGAAACTGGCTTCGGGGATCGTATAGATGCCAGTGGGCAATAGTCGAGCCACTCCGCAAGCCCACGGTGCATCAAAGGCATGGCAAACGGCGACGCGAGCTTGTTCGATCCCGGTCGCAGCCAGTGCGGGAGCGCCGATGACATCGCCAGCAGCATAGATATGCGAGGCTTCGGTCGATTGATAGTTTGAATTTACTTGGACTAAACCACGAGCACCTAAGGTTAGACCGGCTGCGAAAACATTTAGGGTCTGAGTATTGCTGCTTCGGCCCGCGCAGACGAGAACTCCATCACACTTCAGCGTGTCTCCCGAAGAAAGTTGAATAGCCACGTTGCCCGAACTGTCGGTATCGCACTGCAGAACCTTGGTCTTCCAATGAAAGCGAATGCCGTTTTCAGACATCGCTGCGACCAATCCGAGGGAGATCTCGCGGTCGAGAAACGGGAGGAGGATATCGCGCCCATCAACCAAATGAACTTCTGTGCCTAAGGCTGCAAACGTACCGGCATACTCGCATCCGATCACACCGGCGCCGATAACGACCAGCTTCCTGGGCAAGGCCGCTAATTCGAGGATTTCGTTGGAGTCGTGGATGCGATCATCTTCGAAATGAAACTCCGGTGGCCGAAGAGGTGAAGAGCCGGTGGCGATGAGGATTTTCTCACCGTATACCGAGGTTTCATCGCCGTTGGGACCTACCATGCGAATCGTATGGGAATCGACGAAGCTTGCATGGCCACGCAGCGTGGTCACCCCACGGCGCGCCAACTCGCACTCCGATCTTTTGCGTTCTTGCGTTTTGACATGTTTTTCATGGCACATAAAGTCGGCTATCGTGGCCTCACGACGCAGCGACAAATCCACTCCAAACAGCCGTCTCGATCGACCGCCGGAAAGCACGAGTGCGGTTTCACGAAGCGTCTTACTTGGAATGGTTCCCGTGTTGATGCCCGCTCCACCAACCACAGGCTCCTTCTCAATGAGCAGCACTCGCTTGCCTAGCATACCGGCGGTGATCGCGCCATTGACGCCGGCCGGACCGCCGCCGATGACGACCAAGTCATAACTCGGTTGGGGAGCTTGATCCGAATGGAAGCTTGATAGGTTCGTCATGCTCAAACAATTCTCGATTGAGGGGGGCATACCCTTACTGTTGATTGGTTGCTCGCTTTATATCCGAATCGGCGTGATTAGTCCCGTGCTGCCGGTGTTGCTCCGTTGCAAATTGAAGAGGTATTGCGAGTCAAGGGCACTCGCGCCGCATGGGGGATGCGACCATACGGATTATCGGCCGAGACAATCAAACGACAAATAGAATCTGGGTGCTCAAGTCAATTGTGCGGCTGCTGAGCGAACACGGCGTTTGGGTAAATGGCTATACCGCTCCTACGGCCGCCTTGCAAGCCTTGCATGAATCTCCAAATGAAATCAAGATCCTACGGACTACAATATGCCCTGATGGAAAAGCCCTTTTCATCCAAACGCTTTCTTGACTTGCTGATACAGATTAATTGGACAGCGCCACTTTGAATCAGCCGCAGGGCGTTAGCCGCGGTTTTTTCAGCGAAAACCGTGGCTAACGCCATGCGGCTAATATCTAAGAAATAGCAGCGAATCACTGTGAATTCGATTCAAAGTGGCGCTGTCCAGTTAAGCAAGCCAGAGATTGCCAACCCATTGTAGAACAGTTGTCTTCAACTGTTCCCTTGTAGTACAGTTGTCCTTAACTGTACCCTTGTTTCCTCAACTGAAGTCGTAAGAAGGAACAGTTGAGACAACTAGTCTCCATTTTCAGCTTTTGCCTATATGAGTCATGACATTTCCGAAATTCTATCGCGGGCTGAGTCCGGGGATCCGGCGGCGTCCGAGCTGCTGTTGCCGATGGTCTATGACGAACTGAGGAAGTTGGCGGCATCCAAGCTGGCGCAGGTACAACCCGGACAAACTCTGCAAGCCACGGCGTTAGTCCATGAAGCTTACATCCGGTTAACCAGTGGCAACCGAGAAGTGAGTTGGGAGCACCGGGGCCATTTCTTTGCGGCTGCCGCCGAGGCGATGCGGCGCAT
>JADLDX010000110.1 GCA_020846515.1 Pirellulaceae bacterium | reverse complement strand
GCTCCTGAGGGGCAAGAGGTTGTACCACCGGACGAAAGTTTGACCGGTCGCGCAGTGTTTACAGCACTGATTATTGCTAGTGCCAGCGCGAGCGCCAGTGGCGGTGGCAGCACCACCCAACATTTAAAGCAGTTTCTACAACAGATTCCTACGGCACCGAAACAGCCGCGTTAGGGAGGATGAAGTTAGGCACGATGCCAAGTTCACTACCCAAACTTACATCTATCCGCGAATCGTGGCGGGCGCAGTCCCTGGACGATCTGCGCATCGCACGGCAACGCCTGGCCATTCGCCTGACGTTCACAGCCTTCACGGTCATACTGCTGGCTACTCTGATTTGGTTGCTGTTCACGCCATTGTTTCATCCAAAAACCCGTTTCTACTTTGTCACGGCCAGCACTGGTCAGCAGATCGATGCGACACCCATCGCGTTCTTTCAGGAAGATGCCATCCGCTTTCTCTCACTAGATGGATCGTATTATCCAAGCGATGCTGCGGAAGAGTTCTTCCTGCTCGACTCACCAGTCAATGCCAAGACGGCCCTGCGTCGCATAGCTCAGTCAGCCCAGGACCCGGCCGATGTGTTGATCATCCACCTGGCCGCTCACCCTATCATCAACCAAGGCCGAGCCTGTCTGCGATGCGCCAACTTCAGCACCACCAATCCGACCCAAGGGTTGCTTTCGCTGGACGAAGCCTGTGCTCTGCTCAGCGAGTCCATGGCGAGTACGATATTACTACTGCTGGACACTGGACGCGAAGTGGCCGTTGATGACGTGTCGCATGATGAATCCGAGTTCTTATCGCAATTGCAAAGTCTGCTGCGTAAGCGCAGCGACGATCGACTCTGGGTCATTACCGCATGCGCGCCGGGCGAAGTATCGTATCGCTCACTGGGGCGTCGAGGCTCTGTGTTCTTACACGCAGTCAGCGATGGGCTAAATGGTCTGGCTGATCTGAACGAAGACCGACAAATTGGTCTGGATGAGTTCTATGGTTATGTGGCGAGTGCAGCAACGGCCATGGTCGCGCAGGATTCATCGGGCGCTGCGCGGCAAACGCCGCTGCTCTTGAGATCGGAATACGGTCGCAGCCAGCAGGCGGCGCGACGCTTGCTCGCCAGTGCACCGGCTCGCACTGGGTTGATTTCGTCTGTATACGCGATGTTTGGTCGTGGAAGCGCGAGCCCCGCTAGCGCAACGGCTCCAGTTGCGGCCGACAAGGCCACCAGCCCCGAAGATGCGGCCAAGACCGAAGCAGAAAAGCAGCAAGAGAAAGAACAGGCCGAGGCCACCAAGACCTCTATTGCAACTACGTTCGCGAAGAAGACTGCCGAGGCCAAAGAGTCGGCTATTGAAGAGTTGACCGAAACGATCAACATTCTACCCGGGTTCTTGGCCAATCGCGTCAAACGCAGCATTGGTCTTCCGGAGGATGCTTCACGAGTCATTGATTCCGATGGCGCACCTACTCCAGCAGATCCGGCAACCAGCGACAGTTCACCCGATCAAAAGGCAGCCACTGACAACGGGACGGATAAGGCGGCTGATGATCCCGCCGGGCAATCAGGAGATTCAACCACCGGCAGTAGCCCAGCCAATGGTGGCAGTGCCAAGGTGTTGGCATCGTTGCCCGATCTTTCTCGTCTGGGAGCACCCGACCAAACGTTATTACAACTCATTCAAACCGCCTGGCAGTTTTCGGACTATCTCGAGTCCAATGCAGTCCTTCGGCGACCGCACGAACTTGCACCTCACGCGTGGCTGGCTTGGCTGACCTATCTCGAAATGGCTGAAGAGAGCTATCGAACGGGCGCGGTGCTGGACGAAGAAAAACTACGCGTAGAATTGACCGCTGAGATTGTGGCGGCTTATCAATTTGCGATGGGTGAAGCCGTCACCACCGGTCACTGGCTGAAGAACGTGTCCAATCAGTTGCCCAGTTTCGAATTGCCGGCCAGTTCCGTTCCATCGATTGCGTTAGCCCAATGGTTGGAGCAACGAGGTGGCCCAGTTTTATCAGACAAAATCAAGCAACATGTACAGCGTCTGGATCTATGCCTTAAATCTGAGAATCGAGAAGCGCTGGATACGCTTTTAAAGCAGTCCGCCGAGAGTGACGCGGGGTACGCAGAACTGTTTTATGTGCGGAAGTTAAGTCAGACTCCGAATCTGACGTGGCCATTGATGCAACAGACAATCGCTATTCGTCTGGCACTGGAACGCGCGCTGGCTGATCCAGCGATTATGAATCAATTCGTCAACGAGGAATGTGAGCAAGCTTACCGTCATTGGCTCAACGCCTTTCGCATGGGGCAAGATCAAATTGCACCGCAGTGGGCCGACAAGACGGCTCAACTACTGGACCGAAGCCAGCAATCTTTGCAGCGTGCTCAGCTTCACATGACACGGCTGGCCGAGGCTCGTCGATTGCGTGACCAAGTGCTGTTGAATATGAACAGCATTCTACGTTGGCGTGCCGTAGGGACCGCGCGGTTTCGACAAGAACAACTCGATCGCCATGTGGATACACTGCTGAGCGGGTTGGTACAAATCTCTAAAGATCTCGACGATCCAGTAGGCATCAATCCCCAAGACTTATATTATCAAGCCCATCAGTTGGTCGTAGCGCGGGCTCAAATTGAAGGCACTTGGCAACAGTTGGCCGACACGGTTTTGAGTGGACAGTCCGCAGCGGAAACCAATCCAGGTTGGACGGTTGATGGACTGCTGTGCACTTCACTAATTCGCGACCAGAAACGGAATCGTCTCCTGTCGCTGAATCTATTGAATCAGACCACTGAACAACCTGGTAGCAGCCACGTGGATGCTACTTCGACGGCCGAGTCGAGTACTTGGAATGCGGCACTGGCTGCTCAAAAACGCGATCGCAATTCACAGATTCAAGCCCATTTGGCTCAGTTAATCTACTGGCCCCAATCGGTATCGCTCACAAATGGGACGCTGCCAGGTCAGATTCAACAACTGATCAAACAATTCAATCGATCGCTCCCGTCTCGCTATCAGAGTTTACAACGTGCCGACCTGCTAGTCAGGTTGCTAAAGGCCGATGATGCATCTCGATTTGACGCGCGTGGTTTGGAGAGTGAACTGGTTCAGGCTGGCTTGCTGTTAACATTACAAGCTCGCAGCCAGCTCCTGTCGCAATCCTTTCCTGATGCATTGCCAGAGGAGTTGCCATGGCTACGTAGCGAGCAGGCACGTGTGGCTCAATTGGCCAGTCACGTATCCGATTTGCTGCCAGCGCCAGCACCGATGGCCACGCTGGCAGAAGAATTCTCCTCGCATGTTGTCAGCACTGGCACACGCTCGCTTTCGCTAATCGCTGATCCAACCGCCGAGGCTGAAGTTCTCTGGCGCAACGTCGGCTCTCACTTACAGTCCGTCTGGTTATTGATTGATTACGATGAAGAGGTGATCGAAGTCGACAATGCAGGCAGTGCGAAGTTTTATCGAGCTGCTTTGCTGCCTCAGTCGCTTGAGCAATTGTTGGAGACGAGCGAGCAAGAGTTTATTGCGGCGATCGAGGCTCGTGGGCAAAATGAATCTACGGACCAACCGGCCGTAATCAAGCAGCGCCTTGATCAGATTAAGAAGCATCTTCAATACCCAGTTCGGCCAATGGCAGCGGCTCTAGCTTCTTCGACGGAGTTACTAGCCGGTCAAGAGTTGCGCGTCCCAATCAAAGTGAAACGCATCGGTCGTGGTGTGGAGCAAACCAAAATTGTCTGGCGACTGATTGGTGAAGAGGTCTATGTACGCCATGAAACAGTGGTGCGTTTACCTGCGGCAGAAAAATTGCGTTTGCGTATCGATGGACCACCCGGCAGTTGGACAGAGACGCCTGAGGGCGTGGTCGTTCATCCGTGGCCTAATCGCCCAACCGAGTTTCGATTGGGATTGAGCAGCGCAGGCGGTCAATCACGCAATTTAAGCGTCGACGTGCTGACGCTTGCCGAACGGCGCGATGTGGTATTGCCCGATGGTTTTGTAAACGACGAGACCTCGCGAGAAATCTATGGTCGACTCGGCGCAGGCCTGCCCTTTGCCAATCTACCTACGGTAAGCGTAGAAGGCGACAACCAGGTGCGCTGGTTGCCATTAGGCGGCAATGATCCTTCGGCCACCCAAGACCCAGCCACCGCGGCGACTAAGGAGCCAGATGCGGCGGCGGGTAATGGACCAGCGGGCAGCGAAAGTGATAAAGCCAAAGCCCAACAGACCGACATTCATAACGGTCTGATTGTTATCCTCACAGACTTAAACACGAAACAAAAAATGTGGCGACGTGTGGACACACAAGTCCGCCATCCACGCAGCTATGTCGAGCCGATCATTGGATACGACTCCGTATCGCAGCGGGCTACAGTGCTCGTTAAACCAATTGGTGGCAAGCTAAGTGAAGGGCAAAGCGTATCGGTGCACGGGCAAATCTTAGGCGGAGTGCCTCAAGGAACTGAAATGCAGATGGATGGACTGTTCAGTGACAGCCAAGGTGTCAAGCTGTACTGTCAGTTACCCGTGACGGCACCAGCCGAATTGACGTTCGCACTGGATATCGATGATTTTCCCCGTGCATTTGTGTTCAAAGTACCCTGTTGGCGAACTCAAACGAACATACCATATCAATCGGGAGATCAACGCATACGCATCGTTCAACCCGAACCGGGGTT
>JADLDX010000109.1 GCA_020846515.1 Pirellulaceae bacterium | reverse complement strand
ATTCGCACGGGCCTCCGCTGAACGAGCGCCCGAACGAACTATGCCAGCGGAAAGTTCACCAGCGGAAAGGTCGCTAGCGGAAGGCATGCCGGACCAGGGTGGTAATGTGTCGCCGTCGATCGGCGACGCGAATCATAATGGCACCAATTTGACGAGTACGACGGGGACTAGCGCCCAGCGTAAAACGACTGCTGGCACGGGCAAGCATAAACCTAAGGGATCAGACAAAGACTGGCTGACGGAATTTGAGTTGACGGAACGTAGCGGCAAACTGATCAGCAGCCAGTCGTTCCTTGGGCAACCGTATGTAATCGGCTTTTTCTACGCGACTTGTCCTTCCATCTGCGTTCGTCAAAACGAAAAATTCAAGGTGCTGCAGGAAAAGTTCCGTGGGCAGCCGATTCGCTTGGTGGAGATCACTTGCGACCCAGAAGTGGATCGACCTGAGGTGTTGGCCGAGTATGCAAATCGGTTCGATGCCGATCCTGAGCAATGGTTGTTCTTCACCGGCGACATGGATTACATTTCGCGCGTCGGTTCGGAGATGTATTCGATCGGTGTGATGCGCCGCGGTCATCCGGAGAAGTTTGCCTTGGTCGATGCCAAGGGAAAGATCTTTGGATACTACACCTGGAGTGATGCCGCCCAGTGGCAGACCTTGCAGCAGGACATGGCCAAATTAATTGCGGAGCAAGTGAAGTGATCGAGTGGTTACCACACATTAACGTGTCGCTGAACTCTTTGGCCTGTGTACTGCTGGTGATCGGGTTTGTGTTGATCAAACAGAAGAAGGAGCGGGCGCATCGCAATGTGATGATTGCCACGTTCATTGTCAGTGCACTGTTTTTGGCATGTTACCTAACGTATCACTTCCAAGTACCCAGCAAGAAGTTTCCAACCGACACCAATGTGGCTCCGGTGGCGGCGCGCTACTTCTATTACGCATTGTTAGCCAGCCATGTGGTCCTGGCCATGTCGGTGCCGTTTCTGGCCATCGCCGCGATCGTGTATGGGTTGAAAGATAATCGCCCAGCCCACCGCCGCGTTGTGCGGTATGCCTGGCCGATCTGGTTATATGTATCCGTGACAGGCGTGATGGTCTACTTGATGCTCTACCAGATCTACGTTCCCAAGTAGGTTAGGTCGGTCAAATTGGCGGGCTCTATGAGACTAGCTGGACAGCACCACTTTGAATCAGCCGCTGGGCGTTAGCCCCGTTTTTTCAGCGAAAACCGTGGCTAAGGCCAATACGGCTAGTATCTAAGAAATCGCAGCGAATCACTGTGAATTCGATTCAAAGTGGCGCTGTCTAGTTAATCAGCTGAGGATAATCAGCCAAAACATGTCGGCACGTCCGATTCGGGACAGAGACACTTAAGGCTCGCAACATGGCCAGGCGGGTTTTTCCAGGATGAAGTTGGTACCCACCATGCCCAGAGCGCGGACCGGGCTATCCAGCCTGGGAGTTGGTCCCGGTGGAAAGCAGAAGTCGCATTGCTCGTAACGGAGCAGTGGCAGATTCTCTTACCTGGTCAATGACATCCCGAATCGCACGTTACGGCCTGCTTCGATAAACAGGGCGAGGTTGCAGAGCCGGGCGGACCATGATGGCAGGCCGGATCAAAAGCGTCTATGATTGGCGGAGCTCATCCTCTTGAACACCGGCCCCCCAATCACCGCTGACCCACCCTTGCTTATTATGTCATCTTCGCTTTTCTTCAGAGCGGGACTTGTCCTTTGTCTCTGCTGGACGGTCTCAGCCGTCTCTGTCGCACAAACTTCGCCCGCTCCCGCCACCAGTGAGTCAAAGCCACCAGTTGTTGTGCCAGCTACTGCTCCAGTGGCCCAAGGTGGCGCAACACAAGGCTTGCGTTTGAATGGTGTCACGCTGGCACCATGGAGCCGTCCGCGGTATGGCAAGCCGATCATCATGCATGCCATCATCGGCAATGATGAAACGGTACCACAGTCTGGCATTGTAGTGGCCAAGGTCAACGAAGTTCCAGATCTGCAAGCCGCTGTGCATGTGCATGTCCCGCCCAAAACCGTGCGCGTCGTAGAACTGCGTTTGCGCGTACCACCGACGCTGCCCACTAAGGACACGTTGGAGATGAGCGTTTCTCTGTGCGACTATAACAACCCGGAGCGGGTATTGCTCGGCCCTGCAGGTACGCCATTACTAGATTCATTGCGAGTGAGCATTTCACCGGACACTATTGTGACGGCACTGGTCATTGATAAAGAACCGCCGATATTGCCGCAATGGGCCTGGCCCGATACGTTCCATCAGATGTCGTATGAGTTGGTCATTGCCGCGCGGGTGGACACTGAAAATTCACGTCGCACATTAACGATCGATCATGAGACTTTGCCCAGTCAATTGGTGGACTGGGAAGGCATGGATACGATCGTCATCGGTAACGACCGTCCGTTTCAAGATGTGGCCGTAATTCGTTCGATGAATCGTTGGTTGGCTTCTGGCGGACGGGCGTGGGTGATGTTGGATTTGATCACTGCAGCCAACTTGCGCAAAATCTTGCCCGATGGTACTTCATGCGAAGCGATCGATGACATGGACATGAATCGGTTTGTGGCTGAGTCCGTCCTGCTCTCGCAATTATCGGAAGGCGACCGCACGGTCGTATCGGAAGACCCCATTCGGCTTCGCCGGGTCAATCAGCATGGTGGCGAAGTTACGCACCGCATCAATGGTTTCCCTGCGGCCATCTGGTATCGCGTCGGCAAGGGGCAGATCTTGGTGACCACGTTGGGTGCCGCTGGTTGGCTGAGACCGCGTGAAACGCAGCGACGACCTGATGTGAACTTTCAAAGTAATTTTCAGATGCACACGTGGGCTCAACCGATAGCGGACCGGTTGCACGATGTCAACATTGATCAAATACCGATTGATAAAGCCGACATTCAGTATCCGCTCAAGCATATTGGGAACCCGGTATTGGATCGGAGCTTTGTACTAAGCATGGTCTTCGGTTTTTGTGGGTTGCTCGCTTTCAGTGGAGTTGTCTGTTGGCTCCGTGGGCAGATGATTTATTTGGGCTGGTTGATCCCACTGCTTTCCTTGGCAGCGACAATTCCGCTGCTGGTAGCATCCGCCCAGTTACGGCGCGAGATTCCCAACACCTCCGCGCACCTACAACTGGTCGAGGTACTGCCCGGCTCGGAAATGGTGCAAGCCACACAATGGACCGCTACCTATATGAGCGGTACGGACAAGGCCAAGTTGCAGGCCGCTGGCGATGCCCAGGTCAGCTGGCCGCACAGCGATAAACAACTCGATCTACGACGTTGGACTTGGGTAGACTATGGTCGCTGGGAGTTGTCCAGTTCAGGTTGGCCGAATGGTTTGTGGCGATTGCAATCCAAGTTTGGCTTACCGCCGCGACAATTGGATGTGCCTGCGCGCATCGACGAGAAGGGTCTGTCATTCGAATTGCCCGCGGACCTCGGTCAGCCCTTGGAGGATGCCGTGGTACAGTTCCATCCAGGAGATCCGCAGCCGTGTTCCTTGGTGGAACAGGGCAAAACAGTGCGTGTTAATGACAAGCACTTAACGCTCATCGATACGTGGATGGGCAGCACCATCGTCGATGATGAACAGGCGCGGCGCGACGAAGTTTATCGACAACTGCAAGCCGTTGAGAGTGACATAGGTTATCCCAGCTACCCTGCTTTGTTGGGCTGGACCAAACTCTGGCCTGGTCCTATCGCCTGGGACCAAAGCCGCGATGAACGTGGTTCGGCGTTGGTTGTATTGCCAATAAAATTGGCACCGGTGGCTTCGGGTACCCGGGTATTAGTGCCGCATACTGTTATTCGCTCCGAAACATCATCGCGCTCGGGCAGTTTTTCAACGGCCTTCTCCAACGACAGCGGTTGGTGGCGGCAAGAGACCACACTGCCAGCGACTGTGCCCATTCGTTTTCATTTGCCACGCCAAGTCTGTCCACTGGTGGCGTCTGAGATCATTTGCGATTTGCAACTGCGGGCACCTCAACGCATCGTAACCCTATACGCGCTGGCGGCCGGCGGACAGCGTATCGCAATCCAAGCGATGCCCAGTCCACTAGGCGCTACGCGAATACGCATCAGCGATGCAGCTTTATTATCCGAAGCCCGCGATGGCGTGCTGGATTTTGTATTGGAGATTGGTCAACAAGGCGGCCCGAATGCCGTTGACGTGACCAACCAGGTT
>JADLDX010000108.1 GCA_020846515.1 Pirellulaceae bacterium | reverse complement strand
GCACAACGAGTTTCGACAATCCACCGCAAACTCTAGTGCCAACGGTCCTGGCCAACCGCGACTGGCAATGCGCTGGCCAACCCGTGAAATGGCTGGTACGTAGTCGTTGACTTCGCTACTGGAGCGTAGCACCAAACTGGGACGGCGATCGAGCAACCGGCCGGGAAACTGCATGAGCGCTTCAACCGCTGGTACCGACAATCCGCTGGCTAACAGTAAGTAGCTGGTTTCTGACGGCACCAGGACCAATCGCCCTTCGACGAGCGCTTGCACCACCACGTGAACTATGTCGCGCGTGTCTTCGCTACGTTTCCAATCCAGAATCCTAACCATGAATGCGTTGCTGACTTCCTAGGCGGACGGCTTGTCTGTGTGATTCAACTTCTGCGCGATTCTTCAATGAGTCATTCAACTCTGCGCGATTCAACTATGGGTAATCAGCTGCTGAAATTCGACTCATAAGTACGCCAGCGAAAGTTGTGTGCTTAATGCCAGCGTTTCACTATAATGCCTGATGCACCGCTCGTACACGTGGAGTTTAACATGCGCGAGAAGGATTCGAACCGAACGGGGGGCGTCAAACCCGCGGACCAGCCGCCGGAGACACACTGCCTCTCCCCAAGACTACAGCGACGTCAATTCGTTTCCATCGCCGCTCGTAAAGCTCTCGGAACCTGTCTTGGAAGCTCGTTGATAGCGAGTGGCCTGATTGGATGCAAGGCAGCCTTTGGCAGAGTTCGCGAACCTGAGCTAATTTGGGGGCGACAGGGTACTTCCGAAGGCAGACTTTATCGCCCGCGAGCGATCGCCATCGACGCGGCGGACCAGGTGTACGTGGTTGATCGACTCGGGCGCATTCAGGTATTCGATCGCGACGGTAAATTCCTACGCGGTTGGCGAGCGCCTGAAATCGAGGCAGGTAGACCAACCGGGTTGAGTATCACCGACGACGGTTTGCTGCTGGTAGCCGATACGCATTACCATCGGCTGTTGACCTATTCGCCCGATGGTCAGTGGCAAAGCGACAAAACGATCGGTGGTGAATTTGGATACGAACCTTCACAATTTCATTTTGTAACGGATGTCGTGCAGGATCGACGCGGTCACGTCCTGGCCGGCCAATATGGCGAATTGGATCAGATTCAGGAGTTTGACTCCTCGGGCAAGTTTGTGCGGCGTTGGGGGCGGCATGGCCACGAAATAGACGCCTTTGACCGGCCTCAGAGCCTGATTGTCGACGAACAAAATTGCCTGTGGGTCGCCGATGGGCACAATCATCGAATCATGTTGTTTGATTTACAGACTCCAGAGCCAAAACTCGTACGCAGCTTTGGCACCCACGGTAGTGGGCCTGGTCAAGTTCAATATCCGTACGGGCTGGCGTTGGATCGGGACGGCACGCTTTTGGTCGCCGAGATGGGTAATCATCGCGTGCAACGCTTCTCCCTGGACGGCCAGTCGCTGGAATCGTGGGGCCAACCTGGCTCAGGCCCTGGCCAATTTTCCAGCCCATGGGCAATCGCCATCGACAGCCGCGGCGCCGTCCACGTGGTCGACACCGACAATCATCGCATCCAAAGATTCGCTGCGACGTGACATGGTACGCCAGGGTACGCCGGGTACCATGTCTGCGGGGCCAATCGATGGCTGCTTGAGGGCGTCGTAGCCAGACTTTCCATCACGGCAGCCGGGAGTTGAATCGGTAATTTAACGAAAAATTGGGCAGCAGCCGCTCAAATACCACCCGAACAGTCACCATTTCGTTGACAGTACCCAACTTGCCTAATTAAGCTGGGCTGTTTGAGACGGGCCATTTCCTGGCCCTATCGTATTCTGCCATGAAGGTAATCAGGCATGACCAAGCTGGGCAAAATCTTCACCACCATCATGATGCTGCTGAGCGTGATGTTCTTCATGGCCGCCGTCATGGTTAACGCGACCCATGTCGACTACACAGAAGCTCTGAACGACCCGTTTTACGGTCTCAAGGCTGTCGCCCAGCGAGAACAGGCCAAAAAACAGGATTTGACCGACGCGATTCAAAAGCTCAAGGACGAGATCGTCTTGGAATTAGCCTCGCGGCGCTCAGCTCTGGCTGCTCTGCAAACTCAGTTCGAACAGCTCGATTTCGACGTCAAAGAAAAGGAAAAAGAGCTGGCCACCAAGCAAACGGAACTGACCCAACTGGCCACCACTGACAAAGATACGAAAGACGAACTGATCAAACTTGGTCAAGCCAATGAAGAGACCAAGGCTCAGTTGCAGCAGGCTCGTGCAGAACGTGATGCGCAATTCCAAAAGGTGCGTCAGGCCTATTCCGAACTACTGAAACTTCAGGGAGAACACAAAACTCTCCAAACTCAATACAACCAAATGAATCCCTCGGCCAGTACTGAGCTGTCCCCGTCGGACGTTCGATAGCTGAACCTTCGGACGCTCGTCCCGGTTTGCAGACCGACTTAGCCCAAGTGACGACCGCTCGGGTGCCGGGCTCGGATCCGATGGTTCGGCGGTTGCGGCCATAGTGGGCCGTAGATACGCCCTACAGACAATGGTGAAACCAGGCATTCTGGACCGAATTCGTTGACATTGTTCAAGCCACCGAATTATATTTGCAAGTAGCCTTTTCGCTCGTTACGCCCACGATCCACTCATCTCCTCCGGCGGCTCGAATTCGATACTGCGGTTGGCGTTGACGCGGACCCACCAGTCGAGTGGGTCGACGGCACAACTTTGCGAACTATGCTGCTTCAGTAGTACAACACAGACAGCAGGCGCGAGACAATGACTGCACGCGCAGGTTTCGATACTAACTTAATGCAAGACCACGTAAGGTAAGCAGGCATGACACTCCTCGGAAAAGTCTTCACCTTTATTGTGCTCATCCTCAGCGTGGTGTTCTTTGTGGTGGCTGGCTTCGTCAACGCCAGGCACATCAACTATCGCACGTTGGTTGAAGACAAGCAGACCGGCCTGAATGTTCAGCTATCGCGTGAGCAGGCCAAGACGAGAGAGTTGACCAATCTGGTTCAGCAGTTGCGAGACACTTTGGCAGTCGAACAACTGGGTCGGACGACGACCGTTTCGGCGCTCGAAACTGAAATGCGTTTGATCAATGAAACACTCAAGAAAAAAGAAGAAGAGCTGGCGGGCAAGCAGAGCCAATTGACCGTCATGGCCGCCACGGAACTGGCGATGACCGAGGAACTCAAGGCCCGCACTGCGGAAAACGATGAACTACGTCAATCGCTCAACAGTGCTCGCGATGATCGCAATGCTCAGTATCAAAAGTTCGTCCAGTCCTATGACCAGTATGTACGTCTGCAAGGCGAAAAGCAGTCGCTCGAAAAGCAATCCAAGAACCTGGCGCGTGACTTCACTGCCGCCAAGCAGCAACTGGATATTCTAGGCATCACTCCGGAAACCAAACTTGATGGCCCGCCTGCGGTTAACGGTGTAGTCAATGCCGTCGCCGACAACATGGTCGAAGTATCGATCGGATTAGACGATGGTGTTCGCGTGGGTGATCAACTGGACGTCTATCGCGGCGGTGCTTATGTCGGTCGCCTGCAAGTCACGCGGAGCGTAGAAGACAAAGCCATTGGTGAAATCCTGCCAGAACACAGCCGCGGCTTCATCGTCAAGGGCGACCGCGTCGATTCCAAGCTCAATGAAATCTACGTCAAGCGTCCGGCACAGTAATCGACAGAAATCGCCAGTAACCGGTAGTACTCGAAGCAGCCACGGAACCAATTCATGAATACACCTGCAACTCCCAAGCAACCGTACTCCGTGTACACCGTCATGCTGATCGCTGCTACGATCTTCATGCTCCTGGCCTGCGTCATGATGGGCGTCGAAGCCTGGCGCTACTCGTAGCCACCCGTCGCCCCGTAG
>JADLDX010000107.1 GCA_020846515.1 Pirellulaceae bacterium | reverse complement strand
GCGTGCACCCCGCGGAAGACTACAGGCTTGGCCGAGACACCGTATTTGCCTGGTATTGCGACTTTTGAGTGCCTTTAGCCGGAGTTTACTTGGTTCCTGTGTGGAGGTGTTGCCGATTGATCGCGTCCTGCCCACTGCCCAGAGCGTCAAGAGAGACTGCTCCCAGCCCCCCTATCTTTCCACGCCTTCCCCCACCCGGCGACTGACCGAAACCCCGGCAAAAAAACTTCTGTCGCCCCAAGTGACTATCGGGTATCGACCTACGTTCGCCAGGTGGAGGCGCGCAGGGAAAACTGGGGGTGAAAAAGGTTGACTACCCCGCAGAGTTGGATATCTTTGGGGCTCTGTGGGACCGAGTGGTACGCTGTGGGTAATTTATGTTGCTGACGGGAAGTTACCGCCGAACTTTAGACGACAAGTCGCGGCTGGCGATCCCTAAGCAATTGCGAGATGCCCTGGGTTTTACTGAACAAACGGTGCTCTACTTGGCCCCCGGTACCGATGGTTCCTTGGCGATTTACACGCACGAAGTATTCGATGGATTAGGTCAGCGATTGGCTGCGGCCAGTCCGGCTGCTCAAGAGTTGCGCTCCTTCAGTCGCCTGTTCTATGCTCAAGCCCAAATGGCTGAGGTGGACAAGCAAGGCAGGCTGCGCATACCGCCCGAGTTGGCGGCCTTGGCTAAGCTGACTTCAGAAGTCGTATTGCTGGGAGTGAGAGATCACATGGAGCTGTGGGATGCAGCAGCCTGGTCGGCATATTTGGGTGATAACCAACCACAATATGACCGACTGGCAGAAAACGCGTTGGGCCCGCAAAGCCCAACTGGTTCACCGAAGAGTTAACGCGCGGCGAAAGCTGATGGCGTTGAGAGATCTGGTTGCGTTGAGAGAGTTAGCCACGTAAACCGAACAGCATACAAAGGGGTGAGATCCACATTCAGCCTCCGGCCACGGGCTGATGAGCCACAAACGCACGCGCGATTTCAGAGTTGGTTCCCTGAAAGCGTGTGTGCGAGGATTTCACCCACCTTGCCCGCATGGATGGCGGACGGGGAGTCCACTAGCCGACTTCTTCATACGTCGGCCAGCGGTCTGCTGAGACCAATCCAAGGCACACGGACGTGCCTTGGTCTTAGCGGTTTTGTAGACGAATCGCTCCGCGACTCGTCATCCCATTTCTCGCTGTAGACGAATCGCTCCGCGAATCGTCATCACCTTTATTCACACTGCGCTAAAACAAGAATGGGAGTACACCGTCACGGAGTGCCGGGGCTACGAAGAAAAAATAGACCTGACCCCTTTTTTAGGTCTCGATGGTCTCGCCTTTGACGCGTGGCTTTTTGTTCTCTTCGGTCTTCTGCTCTTCGCGCCAAGGTTTATTTTCTTTGTACCCTTCCAGCTCTTTCTTGAGCTGGTCGAGTTGCTCGTTCTCTTCTTGGGCACCAAGCTCAACCGCCTTGGTGGACCATTCACGGGCTTTCTCGAAATCGCCACTCTCTGCATAGCTGGCCGCCAATGTGCTCAGAATGTGAGCCGCTTTGTATTCGGTCAGCTCACAAGACTTGAGCGACAGCTCAAGAGCTCGCTTGCCATCGCGCACATCATCTTTGGGAGATGTGGCCAAAACCCAAGCCAGGTTGTTCAGCAGACCCGCGTGCTCTTCGGCAGCCACCAGGGAATCGTCAGCTTCCTCGGCGTCTGTTTCCGCATTCGCGTCGGCTGGCGGGTCGGTTTTCTCTGCACCATCTTTTTTGACGGCTTTCTTGGATGCCTTATCGATGATCGCCAAAGCTTGCTCGTAATCGCGAATCGCCTCGGCGTGATCACCTACGCTCAGCAAGGCGTCACCGCGTTGCCGCAGATTGCGCCAGCCCTCTTTGTTACGCTTGATCAATTCATCCATCAAGCGAATAGCCAACCGTGGACGGCCGTCCAGTTGATAATAGCCAGCCAACTGCCGGACATAGCTCTCACGATCTGGTGCCGCACGCACCAGGATCTCCATATCGCTAATCGCGTCCGGGTAACGGCCTTCGCGTGCCGCAATGGCTGCGCGCATAAAGATTCCGTCAATAGCGCTCGGGTTGATCAGCAGCGCGTCGGCAATATCGCGTCGCGCTTGATCGATTTCGCCCATGTCAAATAAAACCTGGCTGCGTAGGACCAGTGCCTGCGCATCGCGCGAGTTCAATTCGATAGCTTTATCCAGGTCAGGACGGGCTGTCTTGAGCACCTCTTTGTCGTTTTTCTCAGCCGATTGCACGATGCGTACCGTGGCCCGCATGCGATAGAACTTGCCCTCTTTCGGCTGATTCTCGATTTGCTTGTCCAGCAAACTAATCAGGTCGTTGTATTTCTTGAGTTTCAGCAAGGTTTCCACGGCCGCTTGCACGGCGAACTCGTTGCTCGAGTCATTCTCAAGTAGTTTCTGAATGTCGGCATAAGCTTCGTCTAACTTGCCCAATCCGAGTTGCATGGCAATGCGCAGTTGCCAGGCGCCCATGTTGGTGGGATCTGCTTCGGTGGCCAGACGCAAATCGTTCAACTGCGCATCGGTATCATCCTTTTGCAGGCGAGCGCGCAGCATGTAGGCTGCGGATTGATCAACTGGGCTGTCCTTGAGCAGTTCAATAGCTTTGTTGACATGGCCCAATGCGGCCACTTCGTCGGCCTGCGGTAACATGTTAATCTGGGCGGCCAACATATGAGCCTCTGGGAAAGCGGGATCGTTTTCGATCGCTTTCTTAACATCGTTTTCCAGTTCAGTCTTCAAACGGCGCAGTTGATTGGCGTTGTTGGCCACGCGCGGCAATTGTTGCACCATCAACTTAGCGCGTTGCAATGCGGATGCGGCCAGAAATTGCTTGGCAATCGACTTGTTATCGTCGTCCAACCCATCGGCAATCGCCTCTTCGCAAAGTTCGATGACCTTGGCCAGCTTGGCTGGAGTGTTGGCATCCAACTTGAGCGAAGTAGCCTCGTCCAACTTGGCTTGCCCCTTGCCATCGGCCCAGGCCGATGAGGCGGCCAAGTTCATCACCAGGCCTAACGCAACCAGGCCCAATGTCAGGCGACCACTCCACGTACGGTTGACCATCGTTATCTACTCCCTCAGTTGTGATATGGATCGTGTTTGAATGTCATGGTTTGAATGTCATGGCTCGAATGCCTGGCTTTGCCTTCCGCCAGGGGCGACAAAACGACAGCATTCCACTGCTTATCCTAGCCTATTGCCCCACCTGAAACAAAGTCGAACCGTGTGGCTGGAGCACCCAGCAGCTTATTTTGCCACAAAAGGGCAAAAGGCAGGCCAGAGACTCCTCCAGCCGCAATTCGGCTTCAGCATCACTGGCCCGAGCGTCCGTATCAAGCCCGGTTGATACCCCGCTTGTCGACCCAGTCGATGCCCCGTTCGATAACTGGTTGATCACCAGGGCCAACACTGGCAGTTGCCGCCGCTGGAGCGCTTCGAGTGTCAGCAAAACATGGTTCATCATGCCCAACCGGTGCTGAGCCACCAAGACAACGGGCAGGGCCAGCTCTTGGGCCAGATCCAGCACCGTCCAGCGATGGCTCAGCGGCGATAGCGCCCCTCCGGCACCTTCCACCACCAAAGCGTCGCAGCGCCCAAGCCACCAGTGGGCGCCGGCGCGCAAAAGTTCGTCGTCAACCTGCTGTCCCTGGTGAGCGGCCGCGATGGGCGGTGCCAAAGCGTCCGCAAAGCTCTGGGGACAGACTCTGTCCAGCGGCCAAGCCTGTCCAGTGGCGGCCAGCAATCGCTCGGCATCGCCCGGCGTGCCGGCTCTAACGCCGCTGGCCACCGGTTTATACGCCCCAACCCGCCACCCCTGCGATACCAAATGTCTGATCAGCAACACAGATACGAAAGTCTTACCCACGTCGGTATCGGTTCCGATCACGAACAGGCCACGCGTCGACGTTGGCCCGTGGACACCTGCACTGCTGTTGGCAAGTGTGGTACCCTCTGAGGCGATAATGCCCGAGTCTGATCCAGCCCGCTTGCCCGCTTTACCAAGACTGTTAGCATCACCATATTCGCATCCGCCCAGTCGCTGGAGTTGACCTGGCGCTGTTGACATCCAATCATCGAGAAATTTCATGTCGTCTCACGCATCATCACCTGGTTCTTCGTCTAGTTCATGGCCTGGTTCATCGCGCAGCGTTCAGTTGGCCTTGGTTCAGATGAGCTGTACAGAGGACAAGCAGACCAACTTGGACAAGGCCATCGATGGCATAGCCAAAGCGGCCCAACGCGGTGGACAGATCGTTTGCTTGCAGGAAGTGTTCAATACTCATTATCCATGTCAGAGCGAAGACTATGCACGCTTTGATTGGGCGGAAGAGATTCCGGGGCCAACCAGCCAGCGATTGTCCGAAGCGGCAGCGCGACATAGGGTGGTTGTCACCTGCTCGATCTTCGAACGACGCACACAAGGCCTGTATCACAATACGGCTGTCACATTCGATGTTGATGGTAGTATGGTCGGTCGTTATCGCAAGATGCACATTCCTGATGACCCACTCTATTATGAAAAGTTTTACTTCACGCCCGGCGACCTTGGCTTCACGATCGCCAAGACGAAGTATGGCAAGTTGGGTGTGGGGGTCTGCTGGGATCAATGGTATCCAGAGGCAGCTCGCCTATTTGCGCTACGGGGTGCAGAGATACTGCTCTATCCTACCGCCATTGGTTGGCATCCGGCCGAGCGCGCGGAGCTGGGTGCTGCTCAACATAGTGCTTGGGAAACGGCCATGCGGGCGCATGCGATCGCCAACGGTGTATTCGTAGCCGCCACCAATCGCGTGGGCACCGAAGGCGGCCTCCAGTTCTGGGGCGCTTCCTTTGTGGCCGATCCTAGCGGTAACATCCTGCATCGCGCCAGCCATGAGAGCGAGGAACTAGTGATCGTTCCGTGCGACTTGTCACGCATTGACTCCGTGCGCACCCATTGGCCATTCCTACGCGACCGCCGAATCGATGCCTACCACGAGATCACGCAGCGATATATCGATGTTCCCTAGTAGCCACCGTCGCCAGACGGTGGACTCGGCTGAAGGCAAAATCCACCGCTTGGCAGCAGTGGCTACCTAAAGCAAAATCCACCGCTTGGCAGCGGTGGCTACGTTACTGCCCACTGCATCATACGCCCCGAACACTTACTCGCCACGACGACTTTCATGTCCAACTCGATCGCTCCTTCGGTTCGCTGGCCGGCCGAATGGGAACCGCAAACGGCCACTTGGATCTCTTGGCCGCATAACCACAAAACCTGGCCTGGACATTTCCAGCCCGTGCCACTGGCCATGGTTCGCTTCATCGAAGAGCTCAGCAAAGTTCAGCGTGTCGAGGTGCTGGCCGGTCCGGTTGGTATTGCACCTTCGGCTGCAGAGATGCTGGGCGATATGCCTAACGTGACTATTCACCCGGTCGTAACCAACGACGTGTGGATTCGCGACTTCGGCCCGACATTCGTCAGACGACTAAGCGATAACGCGCTGGTGGGCGTCGACTGGCACTTCAACGCGTGGGGCGGCAAGTATCCACCCTTCGATCAGGACGCAGCCGCAGCGGAAGCCATCTGCCAGATCGTCGGCTGTCCACGACACGAATCATGGCTAGTCTGCGAAGGTGGTGGACTGGAGACCGATGGCCAAGGCACACTGCTGACGACCAGCAGTGTCTTGATGAGCAGCACGCGCAATCCCAATCGATCGCGTGAAGAAGTGGAACAAGAACTCTGCCTGCAGCTGGGCGTGTCGAAAATCATTTGGGTCGATGGCGGCGGTATCGAAGGCGATGACACCGATGGACACATCGATCAACTGGCGCGATTTGTTTCGGAAGATACCGTGGTAGTAGCGGTCAGCAGTATTGCCAGCGATAGCAATCATGCGGGGCTGGCCGAGAACCTCAATTCGCTCAAACGCGCAACCTCTGCGCATGGCCATGCCTTGAATGTTGTTCCGCTGCCGACTCCACTGCCACGTGTGCTCGATGGCCGCCGAGTACCCGAGAGCTATTGCAATTTTCTGATTGCCAATGAGATTGTGATCGTCCCCACCTTTCGCTCCGATGCGACGGATCGAGCTGCCCTGCGGTTGCTGGAGCAGTTGATGCCGGATCGACGCATCGTGCCGCTGGACGCCTACGACCTGATCTGGGGACTAGGCGCGTTTCACTGCGCTTCGCAACAGCAACCGTAACTGCAACCCGAATACTTGAGCTAGCAGAGGCCGACATGAAATACTTTATGGATAAAGTATTTCATGAGTATCGGGAGAACCGAGTCGCGGAGCGACTCGGTTACATTACGACTGCCGCGAGGCAAAACTGTCGGGCAGTTTCTGAGTGGGCAGACCTATGCCAGCCAGACCACCTTCCACCGGTGTATCAAAAGAATTGCTCATTTCACTCAGCGCGGCCAGGTTAGGATGGATGGCTGAGGCTTTCGAGCCCGCCGCCGCTGCATTGCCCGACTTGACAACGACCTCGCGGACTGGCTGAGGGGCCTGACGATTGGTGGCGGTGTTCTGTTCCACCGCTTGGTTAGGACGAAACATATTCAATCCTGGCTTGACCGGTTTGGCATCCGATGCCTCGGTAGCTACCCTCGCAGACTCGCGTGGCATAGCGGGTGGCATAGCAAGTGGCGATTGCGTGGCTTGAACTTGCGTAGCTGGCACGGGCATGGCTACTGGTTGCGCGCCGATTGTCGCCCCCGGTTTATCGGCCAGCGTTTTAACCGGTAGGGCTGACGCCTTGATGGTCTGGCTTGCAACGGGATTAGTAGTCGGGTTGGCTGGTGGTGTGACAGTTGGGTTGGCTGGGGCCATCGATGGTGGTTGGTTGTCTGGGGCACTTGAGGATCGAGTGGCCAGTCGTGGACGCGTGGCAGTAGGAACTGTTGGCTTGGTATCTGTCGGTTTGGTATCTGTGGGTTTGGTATCTGTGGGTTTGCGATAGGTCGTGTCGGCAGTACCCGCCGGCTCAGATGCCCGAGTTGCCGAAGAGGTGCTGGTTGGTGCTGTGCTGGTTGGTGTCACACTAGTGTGCGTGGTGCTGACGACGTTTGATGTCGAAAAGCTTTGACTGCTATCCGCCGTCGCGTCGGGCTGAGCAGCAGTTTGAGGTTGGACCGTCGAAGCTGAACCACGCATCTTTTTCGAACTCTGCTTCGTGGACTCGCGACTGTTGTTCTGCAACGCACTCTCGAGTTCAGCAGCAGACATGGCCAACGTATCATCGCGACGTTTGGCAACTTGCTTGTACAGCATCTTCTTGACCGACAATGCCGCTTCGGGCTGCCCCGTCGTAACTTCGAGTTCTACAGCTTCGGGTACTGATGTTTCTGTGTTTGGAGTTTCTGGAGTTGCTGCAGACGTCGTAGGCACGACAGAATTAGTAGGCGCTATAGATCCAGTGGACACTGTAGAACCGGTAGATATCGTAGTTCGAGTGGCTACAGTAGGTGCCAAGGAGGCCAACTCGGATAACAGCAAGGCATCCAAGCGGCCGGCCACGCTGGGATCTTCTGACTCGATTTGCGGAAGTTGGACTTGTGTCGTTGCCGCAGGTGTGGACCGTGTGTCGGTACGGCGCGAATAACCAGCGCCCGACGATGGATCTGCAGCTGCGCGATCGGCCTGCCGACGATCAATATCGTTGCGACGGCGGCGTGGCGCTCCACCCGGCCCCTGATCGGCTAACCAAGGAAAGCGATCCGACAGCCGACGTCCGAGGCGTTCGTTCCAACGTTCGTTCTGCGGCGATTGACCATCCAGAGGCGTTAACAAGAACACGATGCCCAATCCGAAGAACAGTCCGGCCAGTGTCATGCCCGCCAGAATGGTCGTTCGTCCAGGACCAACCGGTCGTTCCCCCAACACAGGCTCGTCGATGCGCGTTAATAGGCTGGTCGACAAGGCTGCATCGCGTGATGCGCGAGCATCGGCCAGTTGTCGATCGGCTTCTTGGAGAATGTGAGTGCGCGAGCGAACTTCCTGGTTCAGGTTTTCATGATCGGCTCGAATCCGGGCCAAGCGTTCCAAGCGTTCTTCCAACTGTTGTTGTTGTTTCTTTAGGTTATCAATGCGATTTTGACTGTTCTCGACATCCTTACCGGTGGTCGTGAGAGCCAGTGCCAGTTCGGCTTGCAACTGAATCTTGATCTCTTTCTCGGCGGTAGTCGCCACATAGACCAGTGGATGGGAGCCGGTAAAGCGACCTCGCAACTGAGACGAATTCAATTGCGCATCGGCTAAACCTTCCCGAAGCTTTCGCAACCCTGGGTGCGCCGATAGAATGCTCGGCGGCGCGCTGAGCAAGCGTTCGGGATCCGTCTGCGTTTCGCGCAGCGTGGCGTAGTCCGTCATCAACAGTGCATGCTGATTCTGCAGTTGACGCAATTCGGTCTTGACGGTTTCCCATAGCTGTCGCGAGGTACTGCCGTTGCCGTTGGCCTCTGAGAGACCTCGTAAATCGGAGAGATCTGCGCCGGCCTCGCGTTCAATTACCTGTAACTGAGTGGTGGCTTTCTTGAGTTCTTCGCCGGCCATCGTCGTGGCGCGGACCAGTTCATTGATCACGCCGTCAGCCCTGGCTAAGCGAACTTGTCGTAATCGATTGTCGAGCGCTTCGCAGACCGCACGATTCAATTCAATCGCGCGTTCACGGGTCGGTTGCTTGATATCCAAGTAGATAACTTCGGTCGTACCGAACTCAGCCCCTTTGGGCGCGCGCACACCAATCGCATCATCAGCCAGGTCAGCTATTTCGCTTTGCGATGGCCAGTTCTCCGAGATCTTGGCAAAACTCATCCAACTCTTGCTTGGTCCGACTTCCAACAAAGCCTCGCGCAGGACCTGAGTATTGCGAGCCATCTCGAGAATGGTCTCTTGTGCGGCCTTCATTTCCGTCTGACTTTGAAACCGCCCTAACCGCATCACCGCTCCGTTGGCTTCGTCGCGCACGATCAGCCCTTGAGCCGCAGTCCACATGTCCGCTTTAAGAAACAGAACATAAATCAAACCAAATCCACCAAAGACCACGGTGGTCGCAATCCACAGTCTGCGCCAGGCCCAATAGGTCTTCAGCAGTTCGACGAACTTGGTATTGGTAATTTCAGCTGCAGGATTATTCACGGAAGCAACCACTCCCCACCGCATTCTTCGCGGAAACACAATAAATCAGGCTCAGAGCCGAGTCGCACACCGGGTGCCCCACCGACTCTCCGGTGACGTTCGAGCGCGGACTATCGAACTCTCTACCGTACCCCACAACTCGATGCACAATGTTTCCCGTCTCGTCCAGTCAGCAATAAGGCAGCGAAAAGCCGCTGCGACGCAACCGCGAGCAAGGATTGCGACCGCTGAGCGGTGAAAGGAAAAAAAATTAAACTTCTGGCCAGCGAAGATTCCTAACGAATATGGTGTCGTTCGTGACTGAGTGTGCCCGTGTTTGTACCTTCCGTTCGCTGCCCCTTCGTAGGCTAATTCGCACTTGGACAGTGTCATTTGGCAGAATAGGCAAGTTGTTTCTTGTCGGCAGTTTTGGGTAGTCACCGCTGCTGCTACGCTGCTAAGCGGTGGATTTCGCCTCCGGCTTTCCACAGTCTGGCGACGGTGGCTACCAAGTCCACCATCTGGCGATGGTAGCTACGAAGAACACCGTCTGGCGACGGTGGATACGGCTATGCGCTGGCGTTCCGGAATTCTCAACACTATCATCAAAGATAGTTTCAGGCTTGCTCCGTACCGCTGGCCGCGCTTTGCGGTAATAATCCCATGATCTCTGCTCGTCAAATAAATTGCCTCAACCTTGGCAGCACAGCTTGCGCGACGGCAACCTGTTGGCTAGCTGCGTTTCTGCTCCAATTCTCAGCGTGGCACTTGTCGCGTCGCATGATTGCGCTGACCGCGATGTGCATGGGTGGAACCATTTTCTGTTTCACGTCGCCACTTTTTGCCCAGACCTCAAAAACTACGTGGCAGGATGGTTTGCGTCTGATCGACTCGCCATCTCCGGCTGATGTCGTCGCCGCCGCCAGCCTGCTGGACCAAGCGCTGCAGGCCAAACGCGTGCCCGCCGCATTTGTGCCAACCGCCACGACCGCCTTGGCCATCTGTCAGTTGCGGCAGGGCGAATCGGCTAAAGCGTCCCAAACGCTAAAGTTGATCCATAGTCAATACTCGCCCGCGCAATTGGAAAAAGTGCGCGGCACGCTTCTACGGGCGACGTTCATCGCTGCGCTGAACGACGGTGACGCGGCCACTGCCGAAAACGCCTACAAGGATTTAGTGCGACTGGTCGTGGTTGAAACATCTGATTCACTCGATCTGCGCGCGGCTGCCCATACGATTGGCGTCGCCGGTGGCATGCTGGACAACGATCGAGCTCAATCACCGATCGATGCGCGAGTTATGGCCATCGGTAGAGAGCAAATGCAGATCTCGAAGTTGCATGGCGTGGCCACGGGCTACCAATCAGCGTACGAACAAGCGAGTGAACGTGCCGCGGCCTTACTGGCCAACTTTCAACTCATCGAACAGCAAGGGCTGGAGAGTTTTGCCAGCACGCATGCTGCCCGAACCAGCGCCATGAAGGAACGCCTGGAACAACTACAGTCGCAGAAACAACTGACTAACGAAGTCGTGCGCAATACACGCGAGCAGATCGACCAAAATACGCTCGACGTGCGCAATCTAGCGAAAGATATTGCGGCCATTAACGCCAAGCTACGGCAAGCCACGCCGGGTCATCCTGGCCCCAAACGTCCCGCACCGCCACCGCCACCGTCCCGCCGATCACTACTGGTCGATGAGTTCGAAACGCGTACGGAGTTTGAGTACATCTTTCAGAATGGCCAGCAAATACGTACGCCAGTCACTCGTACCGTGCGTCGGCCCCAATATGAGATCGATCGCGAACGCGATCGCATTTACGATCGCATCATGGACGACTACGACCGCGCGCAGCAAGACTATCGTCGGTACGAAAGCACCTACTCCCAATCTTTGGCAAGCTGGACCGATACTGACCAACGTCGGCGCAACGAGCTGAATGAAGACAAGGCAGAAGCCGAAGCCAAACGCTCCCAGTTGATCGCCGCCAATAAAGAGATTGATGCCGAGAAGAAAGACTCCGCCAAAGAATTGCGATTGAAACGTACCGAGCAAGAGCAAGAAGAGTTCGAATTGCAGATGCAAGATATCGCTCTCACTGCTTGGCGCACGGGCCAATTGCATTTGGCGTTCCGACCTCCCAATTTTGAATTAGTCCAATGGTTGCAAGAGCGGGTGCTATTGCAGACTCATGCGCGAACAGCCCCTTAACGGCGGGAAGCTCAGTCGAACCCATGGCTATGAAATCTACATTTATCCTTGCCGCTGTGCTGACCGTAACTGCACAGTTACCAATCTCCTATTGGCCACCGAACCTCTGGGCACCGAATTTCTGGGCATCTGGCTTATGTTGGGCTCAGGCGGTTCCCGCAGCCGACCAAATGGACGCGGCCCGCGCTAAGCGGTATGTGTCGCGTTTGCAGAGTCTGCAAGAAGCGCGGCAGCGCATGCGCGACCGTGCTGCGTCGCTCATGGCCCAGAATCCTGACCTCGAACAAGAACTGCTCGCCGCCATGCGGACGCAGATGATTGCCGCCGGCGTGCTAGATGCCACCCCAGAGGTGATCGCCACACCGCAACTGTTGCAGACCTTTCGCAGCTATCGTGGACAATCAGGCGAGATCATCTTGGTGCCTGAGTTGCTCCTGTGGTATGCCTTTCAGGACAACACGCTCATTCGCCAACAGATATTTCTGACGGTCGCCGGTGCTCAGCGCGATGCGAATCAAACTTATGCAACCTTGGAAAGCAGCCGCGTCGCGCTGCAACAATTATCTGAAAATGCCGACGGAAACTTCCTCGAGTTTCGCCAGCTCAGCGACGTTATGGGCCGACGCTCGCTGCAAGAACTGACCGATGCCGAAGCGCTGACAGCACGTTGGTCCCAAGACGATCCCATGCACGCCGGTGCCGCCTTGGTGCGCGCCTACGCTCTCCGAGCCACCGGACGTTTCGATGAATGCACTCAAGTCCTGGAACTGCTGGACAATAATTTTCCGGCCATGCAATCGATTGCCAATACCATTGCTGCTCAAATCGCCTTGGTAGGCGGCAACGTGGCTGATGCGGAGCGCCTGCTGGACAAAGCGATGGCCCAAGCCCGCCAGGCTGGTACAGCCGAAGCCTACCTGGTGGCTGGTTGGCTAGCGCTCTCCCAACAGAAATGGGCGACGGCCAAGTCACATGCTTCTCGCGCTCGCCAACTCAATCCCGGCAATGTCGAAGTGGCGATCCTCGAAGCCTTGGCCATCACCTACGAACGCTCCGGCCGGGCGCGCGAAGGGTTGCAACTCTTGCGTCGAGCCCAACTGAACAAATCTCCCGATGATTGGCACTATCACGAAGCGCTGGCCATCGTGCACATGACCGCCAAGGACTTTCAATTCGCCAAACGTGAGATAGCCACCGCTGTATCGGTCGCGCCCAGCCATATTCGAGCTGAACTAGAGCGCGAACAACAAGAAATCGCCAATGGCAAAGTACCCCAAATCGATTGGCCAGCCCGTTTGGTGATGCAGTGGGTTCGGTAGTTGGACAGCGCCATCTCGGATCCGCTG
>JADLDX010000106.1 GCA_020846515.1 Pirellulaceae bacterium | reverse complement strand
CAGTTCCGTCACGATGTGAGGTTGTTCAAAGTATAAATTCTTGGTCTCACCGGGATCGGTATCGAGATTGTAAAGTTGGCCGGGAGCCTCCGGGGCCATCTCCGGCAGGGCAAAAGGCTTCAAGCCTGGATTGTTCTCGTAGCGATTGCCGCCCGAGCCGACGTGATTGATATATTTCCATGGACCGCGGCGGATAGACAGAGTTCGAGCTCCACTGAACGCTTGCTGCAGGATATACGGACGAATCGGTGGGTGGTTCGCATCCAACCATGCGGGCAACATGTTAAAGCTGTCCTCGGCTGCGTCGTTGGAAACGTCTACACCGATGATCGCTGCCACGGTGGCCATGATGTCAGTGAGGCTGGTCAACTGAGAATTCGTAGAGCCGGGTTGTATTTTCTTAGGCCAGCGTACTAAGAATGGGACGCGATGGCCACCTTCCCAACGATCTCGTTTGACACCGCGCCACGGCCGTGCGCCATCGTGACTGTAGTCCGCGCGCATATGGATGACACTGGTGGTCTCAGGTCCGTTGTCACTGGTAAAAATGACGAGCGTATTGTCGGCTACGCCTAGTATCTCCAGCGTATTCATCAATTCGCCGACCACGTGATCTAATTGATAGATGAAGTCGCCATGCGGGCCAGCCTGTGTTTTACCTTTGAACTTGGTGGCCGGAAACGATGGCAGATGGACAGCTTGCGCGGCATGGAAGAGAAAGAAAGGCTTGTCTGGGGTTTGGCGTACATGCTGCTGCAGGAATTCGCGACTCTTGTCCAAAAATATCAGGTCCACTTCCTCCATCGGAAAATCGGGCGCGATGAGCCCCGTGCGACAATCATTGGCATAAGGATGCTTGGGTAACGGCGACTTATCGAGCGGCCCTGTTGGCGGAACGGGTATGCGATCGTTGTCGATGAAGGCATACAGCCAGTCTGTAGTGGGACAGCATGCCGTACCGAAGAACCGATCGAAGCCATGGTCGACCGGACCACCGACGATGCGCCGCGAAAAATCCACTTGCCGCACCGCCTCGATGCCCTGGCCACGCACAGGCTGACCCTGCTGATCGAAGAACGACATGCCGATATGCCATTTGCCGATACAGGCCGTGGCATAGCCTCGGTCTCGCAGCATTGCAGGCAGAGTGAGCCGCCCCGGCGCAATTAGCGACGGCCCTCCGACTCCCGTAAAGACAGTACCACCGTTGGGTACTCGAAATGGCATCTGACCTGTGAGCAGTCCGTAACGTGTGGGTGTGCAAACCGTACAAGGACTATGTGCGTCGGTGAATCGCATGCCCTCGCGCGCGAGCCGATCGATGTGCAGCGTTGCCACTTTAGATTGGTCGTTGTAACATTGCACGTCGCCATATCCGAGGTCGTCGGCCAGAATGACGACGATATTCGGCGGGCGGTCTTTAACCGTTTCTGCTGAGCTGCAAACGCGGTCTATCCCCACAGCTATGAGCCACAGAACCAGTCCATGGTATAAGGCTGATCGAATCGCAAGCATCATCATCTTTCGTCTGTGGGTGTTTCGAGGGCCAACACGTTGAAGTGCTTAGCGTGAGAGTTGCAAGTGAGTCGGCTCATGCCGAAGATACATTGAATTATTCGAATGAGCCGGTTTCCACTCACGACAAGTGTTTATCGAACCAAACGAAGGCGTCGTTCTGCATATCGATGCTAAACATATGCGGCCGATCATAGAATTTTCCAACAAACATCTCGGGTACCTTGGCCTTGGCGTACACATTGGCGATGTGCTCTACCGATTCTTGCATGCCGCCTAGCGGAAACAGTCCGTCTTGTGAGCATTGTTGGACCATCAGCGCGCGAGGCGCCATGAGACTGGCCACGTCAGGCAAATCCAAATGTCGATGTAGTTCAGGTAAGAAGTGCACCCAACTATGGGTGTCGATATGCGAACGCAACATGGGGCGAACGCTGGACATAAAGCCTACGATGGAGGCTGCTTTGATGCGTGGGTCTAAACCGGCCAGGTAAATGGTTCGATAGCCCCCCATCGATACTCCGCAGCAGCCCAGACGCTCGGGATCCACTTCGGGGCGCGTTACCAGATAGTCGACCGTGCGGATGTCGTCCCAAAACACAACGCCTGGCCAAGTCATCCCTGCCAAGCACATGCTCTTGGCCAACGTTGACTCTTTGCTGGCACATACTCTGGACAGTCGTACAAAATCCTCAGGCGTATATTGCCATCGATCCCAACCCAAATGCAGATCGGCATCCAACATCAATCGACGTTCGCCAAACATAAAGGCATCGATGGCAATGACCACATAACCGCGCCGTACCAATTCAGTCGAAGTTGGTCGGCCTTCGTAGTTCTGTTGGTGATAACGTTTTACAACTGGATGGTCCAATCCCAGGTCGACAATCTTTTCTTTGCCCATCAGAAACATGCCACCATGGGAATGGAAATCAATGATGGCTGGCGCCGGCTTCTTCAATCCTTTCGGGATCAGCACGTAAGCTGGTACGCGAAACTGTGGCGAGGTATTAAACAAGATCTTTTCGCGGATGTAATCACCCATATCGGCGCGTTCGAGTACCTCAGCGTTGGGTGCTACGGCGGAGGGCCGATACTGAAGTGTTTCGAATACTTGTTGTCGAGCCGTCTGTAGGAACTCAGGGAGCGTCGCGAATCGATCTCCTAAGAAAGACATGTCAAATGGTCGATCGGCGCAAAGTGCCAACATGTCTTGATAGAGTGTGCCAAGATCCGCGCCCGCTGGCTTTAGTTCGCGCGGCGTGTCAACAGTCAAGGTGGGAGCCGAAGCAGATGTCTGCGCGAACATGGGACTGGAAAGGGCCAAGCCCGCGCTGGAAGCTAACGCCGTGGTCAAAAACTGTCTTCGATCGTG
>JADLDX010000105.1 GCA_020846515.1 Pirellulaceae bacterium | reverse complement strand
TCAAAACTTCCACGCGCATTTCACCCTGCATGTTGACGAACAGGTGCTTACCCTTAAACGTCAGCGCGCGCGTCGTGAGCCTGCCCGTGCCATCCATGCTCGCAAATCCATCTCTGCGCAAGGTGGCCAGTCCGATGCTGCCACCGGTATACATTCCGCGACGACCACTGGGGGCTATGCCGGAGTAGGCGCAATATGGGAAAACGATCTGGTCATCCAGCACGACGCATACACCGGTCGTGGTGTGGACATATGCGCGGTCCCATGTGCCTTCCTCGCGCGAGGCAGGAATGAAAGCACGGCGATCCGGGCGATCCCAATGAAAGCCATCACGACTAAAGCCGATCTTCAGTTCCGTGGTCTTCGGGAACTTGCCTAGGTCACATATCTTGTTGTCAGGACCAAGGTGAATCTGAAACATGCCCAACATCAGGCTCTCATACGCGACACTGCTTAGGCTGTAAAGTTGAGCGGGCGCGCCAATCTGTCCGTCTGGTTCGTCGAGTCGGTCCGCATTGAGCCAGAACACCGAGTTCGACCAGTCTGCCCCGCGCATGAAGTCAGCGTCCTCATGATACCAACGATTGCGTCCCCGCTTACTACTCTGCTTGATGCTGAAACACCACACACGGCGGAAGGGATTGTAAAAGATGGAACAGTAGTCACCAGCTTTGCCGGTAGTAACCGGCTGGGACCACGATCGCCCATCGGCAGAGGTCTGCAAGGCGTGGCCACCCTGGCCTCGATCGGTGAGAAACTTGATGCGTGCATCTTTGGACGAGAGATCGAGCCACACGCTGTTGTCACCGCCCGCAGCGTTGCCCTTGGCAAGCAACAGATTGTCTTCGACGAGACCAAGGTTTGGTCGCGACCATGTTTTTAAATCGGAGCTAGTAGCCAACGCCAGCGGGCCGCGCCAACCGGCCGTATAGAACATCTTGAAGTGCTTCTCCGCCGGATCGTAGAACACGCCGCCGTGTCCCAGATACGTCACCGACTCTTGCCCCTTCTCACCCATGGTTGACGCATCCAGTTCATGTTTGGTTTCCGCCTTGAATACTGGATTGCCTTCGAACTTGGTAGCGGTGTGAAAGGTGCGTTTCAGTTCCGTGGACTCGACTAAGAAATCATCAACGAAGAGCTGACGTCCGATATCGATGGGGATCGTCTTCGGCGGGCTGCTCAAGTATGGCACTGGCATTGGCTCGGCAGCGTTTTGATCACGCCATCTCGGCGGCCACACATGGGGCAGTTCGATACCGTTGTAGAGTCTTTCAGGCTTTCGCCCCGTGGCTTTGTTGGCCAGCATGCGCAGTTTGGCGTCCTTCGAGACGATCTTTCCAGCCAGTACATCTTCTTCGCGGAACTTTGCCAAAAGAATTTCCGCGTCTGTGTGACGATTCCAATCATAGAGAATATGAATGAGCCCGTCCGGCGACTGGAAGCCATCAGGATAGGACACGGCATTGCGTTCATCCAACAGTAGTCCACCTTTCCAAGTTTGGCCTTCGTCCTCCGATAACCACGCGCTCATATGCGTACGATTCTGCAAGCGTTCGGTCGGCGAACCATTCTTCACCAACAGGATGCGGCCGGATGGGAGTCGACGCAAGAAAAATCTCGCGCTTACATTCTGCACCGTCGCCGCTAGCTTCGGCTGGCTCCATGTCTGGCCACCATCGGTTGAAAAGCTCTCATACGGTTGGCCCTTGGTGCGGGCTAACATCCACAACTTACCAGAGTGCAACTCAACCATCATGTGCTCATCGAATTGCCAACCCGGGAATTGCAAGTTGCCGCGTTCACGCCACGACGCACCTGCATCCGTAGACGCAAACACCCGCGCCGTTTGCTTGTGCCAGTCGGACACTGGCAATAGCCAATCACCGTTTTTGAGCACAGTCGGTTTATTCAGCGTGCATCCTTCAGCGAACATGACAGGCTCGCTCCACTCAGGATCTGCGGCATCCGGATCATCGCAGCGTATGAACCAGTTGGTGATGCGCTTTTGTGGATCACCCAACTGCTGATCAAAGAACAGCCACAGACGTCCTTGGGGATCGGTCCATAGATTTCCTACCAACGCGCCACTGATCACGGAAGACAACTCAGTGCGTGCCCCGACGGCCACTCGCGGCTTCGACCATGACACGCCATCATTATCGCTTGTTGCCAAGAGGAAATAGCCGTCTTTCTTATCGCCCGTGCCTGTCCAACATCCCCAGATACGTCCCTGCTTCGTGCGGTCCATACCAATGATCATGGCGCCGGGCCGTGCGTTATCTTGAAACTCCGCGCCGGGATTTAGGATGACTGACGGGGCAAAACGTTTGTGTTCGCGTACTGCTACACCATCTGCGAGCACAAATAAAACCATCTTGTGAAAAGAAAGTCGCTCACCTGATTTTACTGTTTTGCGATACAGACTGACTCGATTGATCTCACCGGGGAAGAACTGCACTTCGGGTACATCAACCTTTTCGAAGCCTGCGTTCTGCAAGGCGGCCTCTTGACTGGCGGCCCGCGGACGAATCGTTGGCGTTAGCGCAAAGAGGGTGCCTGGTTGGGTGACGAACAGATCCGTCTGCTCAATACTGGTACGATGAAATGGTAGATCGCGCACCGCCTCGGGCATTTCGTCGATAACGTAGTCGCGATCGGTAAACAGCTTCACACCACGTTTCATGAACGCGGGTTCTGGTGGAGGCGGCGCGGGCCGGTCGATCGGGCCGACCGATTCAAGTTTCCCGAACATGATCCGGTCCGATGAACCGCCGTGGTCGCTCTGCGTAACGGTCAGCCAAATCGTGCCTTCATGTTCGTGAAAAGTCGGATACTGGAACGAATGCGGGGACTCGAAACGATACTTGCGCTCCCATGCCTTACCGTCACGAGAGATGTCCACGTTGAAGACGCTGCGACTGCAATTGTGGACACGAGTGTTTTCTTGCCAACCAAGATAATAGACGCCACCAAACTGGTCGAAGGTCGGCTTTGAATTCAGGCCGTTAGGAACAAACGGCATCGGCTGGCCGATAGACCATTGCTTGCCGTCCGGGCTGGTGGTGAAGTGGTAGTTGCCAAGATCATTGCGGCAAATCGCCATCCAAGTGCCGTCTGGTAACCGATTCACGGCCGACTCGCTGAGTTGTTGTGACTGCGGTTCGTTGTAGTGACCGATGATCTCGAAAGTTGCGAAGTCATCGTGCAGCCGGGCCAAGGCGTTTTGTTTGCCCGGAAAATTGTTAATGGCCACGTAGCGATGACCGTCGAACTCTTTAAACGCGTCAAAGATATAAAGGCCTTGATTAATGGCTGGCTTTGTAAAGCCATGTGCGGCGGCATCGGCATGGAAATGGCGTGGCTCCATATCGAATGTTCCCGCCGAAGTTTTAAGCTGGGCCTTGTGGATGCTTCCGCCAAAGCGCTGCGTGCGGAGATTGAAATCGCGATACCAAGTGACCGCCTGCGACTGGGCTGGTTGACTGCAAAAGTAAGTGCGCAGCGTGAAAATATCTTTGTGGATGATACGCGGTACAAAGATCTGCGCTCTGGGCAAGGTGACATTGTCAAACGCCTGGCCGGCCTTGGCCAACGGATGCACCTGGTCCACGCTCAATGTTTTCAAGTTCACAACGGTCAGCACGCAATACATCGCTGCCCCTGCGCCGTGCCCCGGAGCGATATCGTTGTCATGCTCGACGATGTACGCTCGCTCTCCCACACAGACGAACTCGGCATCATGTGCCCCCCTCGCTTGTGGTGCGGTAACACGGACGAGACGCTCCATGACGACGTCACCCGCCAGCACTGGATCCCAGTTGGGAGGCAGTAGCGATTTGCTGGCAGCAGGGATATTATTTGTTGCGACCTTGGCAGGAACATCAGCCTGCGACAAAACCGGCGGCATGACGAGCGCTACCAAGGCGGAAAACAAGCAGAGAATGACGCATGACGTAATTGGTTTCATCTTGATACTCATGTTAACGCTAGCCATTTGTAACCGAGTCGCTCCGCGATTTGTAGTCGAATCGCTCCGCGACTCGGCCGTATTCGTAGTCGAGTCGCTCCACGACTCGACAGGATTTGTAATCAAATCGCTCCGCGACTCAAAAAACGTCGCGAGCCGCGGAGCGGTTCGTCTACAATGTACGGAGCGATTTGTTTACGTCTTGAGTAACTCGGAGAGAGTGCCCGTACTGGATGCAAAGCGATCTGTTTCGATTCCCATTTGCTGTAGCATGGTGACAAACAGATTGCATAGTGGTCTGTTCTGTATGCTGTCGAAGACCAGGTGTTGACCATGTCTCAACCCACCGCCGGCCAGTAAGATCGGGAGG
>JADLDX010000104.1 GCA_020846515.1 Pirellulaceae bacterium | reverse complement strand
TTAACGCACGCACTGTCGAACGATCATCAGAACAGCGCGGCGCATCCTAGACTAAATCAGCACATCGCCGAGGCCGTGTTAGGCATGATGCCACCGGGCCTGTTCGATTCACTGGGTGTGACTCAAACTCGCACGCAAGCGATCCTCGATTACGTCGTCTCAGATATTGATGCAACCAGCGACGATCTCGATCGTCCGTTGGTAGCACCCTTCGATTTGCTCACGCAAACGAAACGCATCCCCAAGCAGAAGAGCCCCAGACGATCAGGGGAGTTGGGGCATTCAGGAAAGCTGTTCTTGGCTGCCGGGTGAATGTTTGGCCATCCACCATTGATCGGTGATGGCTACGCGTGTGATGGCCGCACGCGTGAGTGCAGCGGCTTTGCATGGAAAGCTTGGGTGTCGATCTCTATCCGCCCAGTCGACAAATCGCTAGCTTAAAGTTAGCCTTATCTGCAGTCGCACACGCCAAAACATCCATACAGTCGCATCGAGGTATCACATGCCGACGTCTAGTCAACGATACAATGCCGCGGAAAAGCTTAAAGACGCTGGTCAGTTGGCCGAAGCCGCTCAAATGGTCGAAGAGTTGTTGGTCGATGACCCGACTTACGTGCTTGGCCACATGATGTTGGGAAAAATCTACGTCGATTTAGGTAAGTACGATGATGCCATCGCACACAACAAGCGCGCAGTCGAATTGGAACCGAATGAGCCGCTGAATCATTCCGCTCTCTCGGTCAGTTACCAGCGCGCTTGGGAAGGGACTCGGGATCCTCGATACATTCAAATGGCCGAAGATTCGCTGGCGCGCAGTCATAAATTGCATGGTGGTTAATTGGACAGCGCCACTTTTCAATCTCGGTAGCCACCGTCGCCAGACGGTGGATCGGTGGACTGGGCTCGCGGCTCAATCCACCGCTTGGCAGCGGCGGCTACGCTTAAACCGCATTACCATTTTATATTAGAGAAACAGAACCATGGGACAGATCGGTGCCATGTTGGCAGACGCTGGTACAGTCGGTATGCGCTACGCCAAGCGTCTATTGGATTCGATACCAAGTGAGCAGTTCGCGCGCACGGCGTCCCCTGGTGGTCAGCTTGTTCCGTCGAACCATCCTGCATTTAACGTTGGGCATTTGTGCTTGTATCCGGTGAAGATTGCCGAGCTACTGGGGCGCAACACGGATGCAGCCAGCGCACCGGCTAGTTACGCCACATTGTTTTCTAAGGATGCACAGTGCGCCGATGACCCTGACGGCTCGAAATATCCCACGAAGGATGAGTTGTTGCAGGTTTTCCAACGGACTTATGAAAGTGCATTCGAAGCGTTGCGACAATGTGACGATCAGCAGTTGTTAGCAGCCAACCCGGTCGATTCACCGTTGCGGAACATTTGCCCAACACTGGGCTCGATGCTCGCCTTTTACGCGATTGGTCATGTGACGAGCCATCTTGGGCAAATCAGTACCTGGCGCCGCATGCAGGGACTACCCGCTGCGTAGGTCCAACCTCATTCAAACGAAAGCGGTGCTGCGCAGGCCGCCCTGGTGGGGCAGCCTTCTGGGTGTATTCGGGTCGATGAACGGAAATTTTTTTTGCTCGCTGGCAGTACCGAATCGCCACGACCGTAGATGCATTATTTATGGATAATCGTCCCCCCATCGGCATCGCCAAGACCGACTCTGATTGAAAATTGCACCCAAGTTGGGGGTGTACAAGGGCCGATAATATACTGATTCGTCGTTTTGGAAATGGACGCCAGCGGGCTGTTGGTTTCATTGATTTAGCAGGAAAAGCCGTCGCGATCGCTAACCCGAAGCTATAACGAGGGAAAAGAATTCCTCGCGGAGCTGTGGGTTGGGCCTATGGAACGCAGCCCTTCTTGCGTGTCGAACGTTTCGTGTACCTTGAGTACGTTGCCCAATGATTCCGAGTTGGATGAAACAGACTGGACAACTGGCCGCTGTCTTGCAGCGGCTGGGTGAATGCTTGCATATTCCGCTGGAAGCCGCGGACGTCAACCAGGTTTTGCGTGCTTTAGAAGATTCGACAGAACCTGGGGTGTCAACCGAGTTGGGGATGCTGTCGCTGGCTGGTCGCCAGTTGGAAATGCGTCTCGCCGCTACCGAGTTGACGCCGCGGGATGCCTGGACGCTGGTGGCCGATGGTTTTCCGGTGTTGTTGCAACTGGAGAATCAGGGTTGGTTGCTGCTGAAGTCCAAAGTGGCTTGGCGGTTGGAAGCGACCAGCATGATTCCCGCCACCAGCGGAGGTGCATTGGAGTTCACGCCGCTGCAGCTGTCCTTGGCTCACTTAAAGAAATACTGGCAAGGTCAGCCGTTGATCGGGGCATTGCTGGCGCAGGGTACGACGGCGGGCATTTCCTCACGTCCGGGGGTGACTTTAGGACATGGTCTATCGTCGGTGGCCGACCATCGAGGTCATGTCCCCGGCCAATCTGGCCACGATGTTGGCCAAGGTCACGGCAACATTCGCCCCGGTGTCCATCAACCAGGTCACGGTGGCGAAGGACATGCGGGGCACCTGCGTCCATTGATGCGTCTGTGGCGCATGCTGCGGATGGAACTGCGCGATATTTGGACGCTGATACTGTTCGCCCTGATTGGTGGTGTGCTCAATCTCGCGACACCTTTGGCCGTCGAGTCGCTGGTCAACACGGTGGCTTGGGGTACTTATCTACAGCCGCTGTTCGTGCTGACGTTTTTGCTGTTTGGGTTCTTGGCCTTCGCTGGCCTGCTGAAACTGCTGCAAGTTATCATCGTCGAAGTTCTACAACGTCGATTGTATGTGCGCATTGTCGGCGACTTGGCGCATCGTTTTCCGATGGCCAATCGAACGGTCCTGGAAAGTGAACATCCTGCTGAACTGGCCAATCGTTACTTCGACATCATGACCATTCAGAAGGCATCGGCTAGCCTGATTCTGGACGGCATTTCGATTGTGCTGCAAACGACCACCGGTTTAGTGCTGCTGGCTTTCTACCACCCATTCTTGTTGGGTTTCGATATCATTCTGTTGGTCATGATGACCGTGTTCACGTACTTGTTGGGCCGCGGTGGCATCCGCTCGGCAATTAATGAGTCGCGGATTAAGTACGAAATGGGGCAGTGGCTACAGGATGTGATCTCATCGCCGACGGCATTTCGCTTGCATGGCGGATCGGGCTATGCGGTCGAGCGCGCCAATCGACTGACGGTGCGCTATTTGATGGGCCGTCAGGATCACTTTCGAGTGTTGGTGAGACAGTCGGCCTTTGCTTTAATTCTGTTGGCCGTCGCGTCTACGGCATTATTGGGCGTGGGTGGTTGGTTGGTTATTCGTGGCGAATTGACCTTGGGACAACTGGTGGCCAGCGAGTTGGTCGTGACTGCGATTGTCGGGGCGTTTGCAAAGATTGGTAAGTCGCTTGAGTCGTTTTACGATCTTTGCGCGGCGGTGGATAAAGTGGGTCACATGTTGGACCTGCCCTATGACACACCGGCTTTGGATATGAACGCCGATGGCATACCCATTCGAGTGCGTTGGCAAAACCTGCCGATTCAATTTGCCCACCAGGACCCCGCGGCGATCATGACAATTGAGCCGGGCAGTCGCGTGGCGATCACTGGCCCCAGCGGCAGTGGCAAGAGTCGGTTGCTTGAGATCCTTTCGGGGTTGTATGAACCCACCCATGGTTTTGCGGAGATTGCTGGTTTTGATTCAAAAGAAGCCTCGCGCGTGGCCGATGGCCATTTGATTTCACTGGCGCGACAGCCGGAAATTTTTTGTGGTTCGCTGCTTGAGAACGTGAGATTGGGACGTGGTTGGTTGTCGGTGGCCGATATTCGTCAAGCCTTGGAACGTGTAGGCCTGTGGGAAGAGGTGCTGCGATTGCCAGCGGGCATTGATTCACTATTGCAAACCGGCGGCTTTCCGTTGACTTACTCGCAAACAGTCAGGTTGACCTTGGCACGAGCCTTGGCGTCGGTGCCCAGTGTTCTACTGATCGACGGTATACTGGACTTGTTGGATCCAGATCAGCGTTATGAGTTATGGGATCACCTTCGTCAAAGCCAAGATTTGACGACGATTATCATCACCACGCATGACCCTCGAATCGCCGGAGGCTGTAACCAAACATTGGTATGCTTGCAGACCACTGCTTACGCTCAAGATTTGGAGAGCCATTCTCATGGATAAGCCCTTACCGACTCAAACGCTACAGAAATCGCTGCACGGTCTGCGGCCTGCGCAGGAGTTGGGTGAACTGCTGCCGGCCATCCACTTGGTACGCACAAGTTGGATCGTGCGCCTGATCGGCAAGTTCACCTTCGCGTTGTTGGCTATTTCTTTGGTGGCCATGTTCTTTTTGCCTTGGCAACAAACGGCCCGAGGCAACGGTGCGGTGATAGCCCTCAATCCGCAAGAACGCCCCCAAACCGTGGGCGCTCAACAAGACGGGGTGATCAAAAGTGTAGGCTCCGATCTGCGCGAAGGCAGTGAGGTCAAAGAGGGGCAAGTCATTCTGGAGGTCGAACCGTTTGCACCAGAGCAAGTCGGACAACTGAGAGCACAGATCCAGCAGTACGAACTCAAGCGCGAGGCCCATATCAATGAACTGAAACTGGCCGAGCAGAACATCAGCTTGCAGGCATCTGTGGGTACCAACCTGGTCTTGGCCGCGGAAAATGAAGTTGAAGCTGCGCGGCAAAAGCACAAACAACAGATGGACGAACTGGAGGTCATCAAGGCCGATCTGCAGCAGAAGATTTATGAAAAAAATCAAGCGGATGCCCTATATCCGAAGGGCCTGATTTCAGAACTGGAGATGATGGAAAAGCGCAACGGCTTGGTGGCCGCTCAGAACAAGCTGCAAAAAGGGCAAGCCCAGGTAGGCGAGTTCATCAGCACCCTGAATGCCAAAGAAGATGACTTGGCAAGCAAACGGCAAGACGTGCAAATCAAAAATGCTCAGACCGAAGCCAAGGCTCAAGAGGAAAAGCAGAAGCTAGCCATGGTCGAGAAAGAGCTCACTGACCTAAAGATTAAAGAAGGTGAACTTGGGCGATTGAAAATCACCTCGCCGGTAGATGGCATACTGCAGACTATGTACAGCATCGAAGGTGCCAATACCGTTAAAAAAGGGGACTCGCTATTTGTCGTCGTTCCGAAAGTCACTGAGTTAGCGGTCACCCTTAGTGTGCCCGGCCGGGATATGCCACTAGTCCAAGTAGGCGATAAAGTCCGCCTACAATTTCAAGGTTGGCCAGCCGTTCAATTCGTAGGCTGGCCGTCGGTCGCGGTCGGAACCTTCGGAGGCCAAATTGCCGCCCTCAGTCCTACGGACGATACACGTGGGGATTTTTCTGTTCTGGTTGTGCCGGATCCAGAGGAGCCCGCTTGGCCGGATAACCGATATCTAAGGCAAGGCGTGCGTACTAGCGGTTGGATATTACTCAGACAGGTCTCATTGGGTTACGAGATATGGCGGCAGCTGAACGGATTCCCGCCTGTCATTTCCGACCAGGAACCAAACAAGGGCACCCACGACAAGAGCTTCGAGGGCAAGAGCAAAATCAAGCTGCCCAAGTCCTGAGCCAACGGCGGAGCGGTTTGAAACAACTGTTCCGCATGAGACTCGCACTAGTTTGTCTAACGTCATTCGGCACCGGATTGTCGCCCCTGGAGTGCCTGGGACAATTCTCAGCACCGCCCATAAAGTCGGCTATCCAAACACAACAGCCCACCGCGCAGCCACCCAACCTGCCGTTTCGCCTCGCGCGGTTGCCCAATCCTGCATTGACTAGTGCACAGTTGCCTAACACGCAGCAACCTAATGCACAGGTGCCTAATGCACAGCAGCCTAATGCTCAGCAGCCTAATGCGTCGGGGACGAACGCGCCGGCTGCGCCGCAGCCGGGTGCTGTGGTCAGCCCTGCACCGCCGGTCAATGTAGACGGCGATCTGCTGAACACTCCCCAACTCACGCTGGCCGATGTGACCGCCAGTGTGGCGCGGTCGTTTCCGGTTATCGAACAGGCTCGCTTGCAAGGCGGCGTAGCTGGCGGAGACATTCTGGCGGCCAATGGATTCTATGATCATAAGCTGCAAGGTTACTCGCTATCGGACCCGACTGGTGTGTACCGTAACTATCGTCAGTCGATTGGTTTAGCGCGTCAGTTGTGGTGGGGCGGCTACCTGTCGGCTGGCTATCGCGTGGGTCGAGGCGACTTTGAACCCTGGTATAAAGAACGTGAAACCGACAAGAGCGGTGAATACAAACTTGGTTTGGTCCAGCCACTGCTGCAAGGTCGCGCGATTGATCCAGCCCGCGTCGCTTTGTTCCAAGCCAACCTGAGACAACAAGTGGTTGGACCGGAAATTGATCGGTTGGTGTTGACCACGGCCTTAGAGGCGGCCGCAGCCTATTGGAGTTGGTTGGCCATTGGTGGTGCTCTGGAAGCTCAACGAGAACTGCTTGAGTTGGCTGAGAAACGCACCAAGCAATTGGAAGATCTTTTAAACGCTGGCAAGATCAAGAGCGTTGACCTGCTGCTCAACGAGCAGCTGGTGGCCGAACGACGATTGCTGGTGATCGAGACGCAACAAAAGTATCGTGAATCAGGCTTCAAGCTCTCGCTCTATTTGCGCGATGAAGCCGGCCAGCCCATGCTGCCTGCAGACGAATGGTTACCCAAGCGATTTCCGAGAATCGACAACTTGCCACCTGGTGACTATTCGGCCGATCTGGCCGCGGCATTTTCTCAACGACCAGAACTGCGCATCATTGGCCTGGAGATGCAGCAGGTGACATGGGATTTGCGTCTGGCGCGCAACCAGTTGTTGCCGCAATTGGATCTGATCACCGAAGGTTCTCAAGACGCTGGCGATCCGGCCTCCAGCGCAAACGATAAAAGCCGCTTTGAATTGGAAGTCGGCGTGCAAGGCGAAGTGCCCATTCAACGCCGCAAAGCGCGCGGTAAGATTCAGTCGACCAACTTCAAATTGGCCCAACTGCAGCAGAAGATCCGCTGGCAGCAAGATAAGATCGGTTTCGAGCTGCAAGCGGCTCGCAACGCCCTGGATCAGGCTGCCGCCGGAGTGATCCAAGCCGAAGCCGCGCTGCGCAGTGCGATCACTACCCTGGATCGATTCAACTTTGCTTTTACCGAAGGTAAAACCGACCTGGTCTATTTGAACATCTTGGAATCCAAGGCCAATGAGTACGAGATCAAGCTGATCGAGTCTCAAAACAAATGGTTCATCGCGTTGGCCCAGATGCAAGCCGCCTTGGGACTGGATCCAATCCAACAATCGATCCAAGTCAGCAGTCTGCCTCCGGCCGATACTCCCACCCCGCGAAACCTGCCTGAACCGGTTAAACCCCAGCCATAAAGCGGCTGGAATCGGAATCATCCCCCACTCTTTGGCCGACATTGCCTTCGGCTGATATTTAAGCGGTTCTAATCCGTCGGCCAACTAGCCATGGGACTGACGCAGACAGTACAATGGGTTTACCCCCCGCCTGTTCCGCGACGATCATTACTCCAACCTGTGGTCGCACGTTCGATGGATCCGCATCGCAATCATCCGCATAGCAATCATTGGTTTGCTAGTCGCTTGCATGGCAATCTTCCGGGTGTCACGCATCCGCAGCGCTATGCAGCCTGGCTTGGTATCGCGTTGTGCCTAGGCCTGTTAGGGCCCAGTCGAGTACTTGCCCAGGCAACTAGTGCACCGGCAACTGGCACACCGACTCCCAGCCAATTGGAATTCTTTGAGCAGAAGGTACGCCCACTGCTTGTGGCCAAGTGTTACGAATGCCATTCGGCTGACACCGAGAAACTTAAGGGCGGGTTGCGATTGGATGACCGCCAATCGATTCTTACCGGTGGTGATAATGGTGCGGCGATCGTCGCGGGCAAGATCGACGAAAGTTTGTTGATCAAGGCTGTTCGATATGACGAGGTTGGTTTGGAGATGCCGCCCTCGGGTAAATTAAGCGCCCGCGAGATTGAGATATTCGAACAATGGGTGGGCATGGGCGCACCCTTTCCAGCCAGTGAAGTGGCTGAGGTTAAGCGGCGTGTTATCGATATTGCGGCCGGCAAACAGCACTGGGCCTTTCGTCCTTTACCACCACAAATAACTGCGCCGGTTGATCCGAGTACATGGTCGCTCAATCGAGTGGACAGTTTCATTCGTGCTTCGCAACTTGAGAATCAGGTCGAACCACTGCCCACATCCCAACCTGTGAAACTGCTCAGACGAGCCAAGTTCGACCTCTTGGGAGTACCACCTTCGCCCGAAGAGGTTGAAGAGTTTTTAATCGATCCGTCACCGCAAGCGTATGAAGAACAGATCGATCGTTGGCTATCGTCGCCGCGTTATGGTGAACGCTGGGGACGCTTCTGGTTGGAACTAGCGCGTTACTGTGACATCGCTGAATCATGGGCGGAATCGCAGGGCAACTCCTATCTTTATCGCGACTGGGTAGTGAAGGCCTACAACCAGGACCTGCCCTTCGATCGCTTTGCCAAATTGCAATTGGCGGCTGACTTGATGTCGGATGCGGAAACCAGCGACCTGGCGGCTCTTGGCTTTATCGGGCTCAGCCCGACCTACTGGAAAGAACTGCAGTTACCAGTTGAGATTATCAAGACGATCGTTTCCGACGAATACGAAGAACGCGTGCATACGTTCTCCAGTACTTTTTTTGGCTTGAATATCGCCTGCGCGCGGTGTCACGATCATAAATTCGATCCGATCACGCAGCACGACTACTATGCTCTGGCCGGTGTGTTTGCCAGCACGCGCATGGCCGATCGGGCACTAGTTCCAGGCGTCGATTCGATCAAAATTTACGAAGCCCACAAGCAAGTCGAAAAATGGGAAGCTGAGATCAAGAAGCTAAATGCTGAAATCAAGAAGCTTCAAGCCCCCACTGAAGACGCGGTGAAAAAAGCTGAGAACGAAAAGGCCTTGGCTGCGAAGAATGAGCAGATAGCCAAAGTGACCACACAGATCCAAGAGACGAAGGCGATGCCCGGTTATGACCAGCCGCTGGTACCTGGGGCGCTGGACGCTACGCTCGAGGTCAAGCCCGCTGAGGGCACTCATGGCAGCCGCATCGTTTACAACCCAGCGCCCAAAGATGCTGCCGTTGAGATTCGCGGCAACCCTAACAAGTTAGGCGAGGTGGTGCCGCGTCGATATGTTACCGTTCTTTCCAAGGAACAGCCGCAAAGCTTTACACGCGGTAGCGGTCGGTTGGAGTTGGCCGAGTGCATGCTGGAGGACAGTCAGTCATTGATCGCACGCGTAACCGTCAATCGAATTTGGAAACTTCACTTTGGCACTGGTTTGGTTGATACCCCCAGTGACTTTGGGGTTCAGGGCATGCCGCCTTCTCATCCAGCCCTGCTGGACGATTTGGCCTCGCGATTCATCGCCAGTGGCTGGTCGACCAAATGGCTCCATCGGCAACTGATGCTATCGGCGACCTACAGGCAGCAATCGCTGGCCACGGCCGGTTCAGGGAGTGGCGGCCCTGCGGCCATTAACGCGTCCAGTAACGCGCACAAGCTGAACTATGTTGGTGCGCCGCTGAGACGGTTAGAAGTCGAGCAGTGGCGAGATGCCATGTTAATGGCCACCAATGCACTGACCCTGCAGGTAGGCGGTCCGCCGTCGGAATTGAGCGACAGTCAGCACAATCGGCGCACGCTTTATGGCACGGTGCGTCGGCGTGAATTGACCGACATTTTGCGATTGAACGACTTCCCTGATCCGCTGACGCACAGTCCATCTCGTTCGTCAACCATCACGCCTCTGCAACAGTTGTACACCCTCAACAGTCCCTTCATGCAACAGCAATCCGTGGCCCTGGTAGAACGCTTGGAGCGAGAAGCGGTCGATGGACAAGGACAAGCAGACCAAAACAAAATTGTTCGAGCTTATTCACTCTTGTTCAACCGCGAGCCTACGACCAAAGAGCTTGAGTTAGGCTTGCAATTCGTAAAGGACCAACCCAAAGAGGTCTGGCATGAATATGCGCAAGTGCTGTTGGGCAGCAATGAATTCCTGTTTGTGGACTGAACGTGCAGTGAAGTCAGTTGATTGAATTTTGTCGATGGAATCTCTACGGTCGTTAGCTTTGTTTGGAATCAGCGATGAATGAATTTAATCGACGTCAGGCTCTGCAGCGGCTGGGTGGCGGATTCGGCATGCTTGGTTTGGCCGATGTCCTGCAAGCGGGTTTGTCGAGCGAGGTGAGCAGGCAACCACACTTTACTCCGCGGGCCAAACGAGTCATCTTTCTGTTCATGAATGGCGGTCCATTCCATTGCGATCTGTTCGATCCCAAGCCGGATCTGAATCGCTTTGCTGGTCAGAAGCCTTCCGGAACAGATCTGCGAACCGAACGTCCCACTGGTGCCCTCATGGGCGTCCCCTTTCGCTTTGCCAAGCATGGCGAAAGTGGTGTGGAAGTAAGCGAGTTGTTGCCGCACACTGCCAAATGCATCGACGATATCTGCGTACTAAGGTCGCTGTACACAGATAACCCCAATCATGGTCCGGCTTTGTTCATGATGACCAGCGGGTCGCTGACGCCGAGCCGTCCAACGTTGGGGGCCTGGTTGTCGTATGGCCTGGGTACTGAAAATGCCAATCTACCGGGCTTTGTCGTGTTATGTCCCGGACGTCCAGTGCGATTTGCAGAATTGTGGTCGAACGGCTTTCTGCCGGGTGAACATCAAGGGACGTACATCAATCACACCAAGCTTGATCCCAAGCAGATGATTCCGTTTCTGAGCAATACCAAGCTCAGCCCCCAGGCCCAGCTTCGACAACTGGAATTGATGCGGCAGCTCAATCAACAACATCTGGTCGATCATCAGGCGGATCCGACTCTGGAGGCCCGCATTCGTTCGATGGAGACCGCTTATCGCATGCAATTGGAAGCATCCGATGCCTTTGATATCCAAGGCGAACCAGAGAACATTCGCACCATGTATGGCAAGGGTGACTTTGCCAACGGATGCTTGCTGGCTAGACGACTGGCCGAACGCGGCGTACGGTTCACGCAAGTCTATTATGGCAATGGCCAGCCCTGGGATACGCATTCCAATCACACGGCCGCCACCCGTAAATTGTGCATGGATATCGATCAACCTGTGGGCGCTTTGCTAACCGATCTGAAGCAACGCGGCATGTTGGAAGATACACTAGTGGTCTGGGGCGGCGAGTTTGGTAGAACGCCTACGACGGAGAATTCCGATGGTCGTGATCACAATCCGTGGGGCTTCACCATGTGGATGGCCGGCGGCGGTGCGCGGGGTGGTATGACCTACGGCGCGACCGACGAGTTCGGTTTCCGTTCGGTGACCGACAAAGTGCATGTGCATGACCTGCACGCTACGATTCTCCACCTGATGGGCTTTGATCACGAGCGACTGACCTACCGACATGCTGGTCGCGATTATCGCCTGACCGATATCGCCGGCCGCGTTGTCCACGAAGCGGTTAACACATAAAAGCATACAGCTGCGTAGATAAGCAGTTGGACGCGTTCAATGCAGCGACGTGATTGTCATTGCATTACTTCCGCAGCGGTTTTCACAAATACTTTACATGTAAAGTATTTGGAGAATTAGCCGGTTGCTGGATCGCAAATTGCAGTCTGCAAGTCGACGTTCGGACGGGTGTGATCTTCGCCCAGTACCATGCGCGTCAGTTGGCGAACAGGTTCAAAAGCCAGTTCGCGCGCCAATTGGATTTTGTCCGAACTGCTACAGACCATATCCCAAAAGATCGTACCGCTTTGCGCATTGACCAAAGCGCGGACGATCGATGCCACTTGCTCGTCATCTTCGCCCACAACGGGACCGAGGTAGCTGGCGATGCGGCCGGGCCTGAGCATGCCAAAGGCAAGTGGGCGAAATTGGCACTGGCTGGCTGCCGCCATTCGCTCCAGCCACTCTGAGCGATCCAAACCAAAAGCCGCTTTATCGAGTTCTCGAAATTGACGCAGTGCTTCGGCGGCGTAACCCAGTGTTGCCTGCGGGGTGGTTACCTGCGCGCCGGTTAACTGCCCCTCAGTCAGCGTTGCATCTTGATCGACCAGCGGTACCTGCGCAGAACGTTGCCAACGCTGAAAATCGAATTGAGCGACAAAACCCAGTTGCTCGTACAGCGGCCTGCCAGCGGGTGTGGCGTCCAGCTTAATCGTGGCCATTTGGTTGGCCCGCAAGAACTCGATCGATCGTTCCATCAGCCCACGCCCAATGCCCTGTCGTCGGAAACTTGGATCGACCAACATCATGCCAATCCAAGCCAGTTCCTGTTGATAGCAGGTTGTCGTTACCGTCCCGACGAGACGACCATCGATTTGGGCTTTGAAACACCCGCGAGTTTGGTAGTCGATCACTCGTTCCCAGTCAGAAGGTGTTTGATTCCAACCAGCAGCGCTCACCAGTTGCATGGCAGCCGGCACATCGCTTGAGGTCAGAGCTTCTATGGCAGCAGGCATTTGATTGAGCTTTTCAGTACGTGCTTAGCGAGACTTGTTTTGTTGCATGGCGTAAAGAAATGGTTCTGCGGCCCGACTGGTAAGTGGCTGCACGGTTTGGTCGGGTTTGAGCTGCATCAACACGACAGCCCAGCCATGTTGCTCCGCCAGTTCGAGACCGCGCTGAGCGTTGTGGGTCATCAGCATCGTAGCTAAACCGTCTGCGTCGCTGCATTTATCCGCCAAGACTGTGGCGGACACAACGTCGGTGGTTATCGGCCGGCCGGTGGTCGCATCCAGAGTATGTACTACGCGCCTGCCGTTGATATCAAGATAGTTGCGGTAGTTGCCACTGGTCGCAATTGCCCGATTGCCGAGCGCAACGGTCGCCAGAGTTCGACTGGTCATTAACGTGGGCTCTGCGATGCCGACCAACCAAGGCCCACCCGTGGCACTATGACCATGAGTGACAATTTCGCCGGTCACATCCACGTAATGATTGACCAGGCCAAATTCGAGTAACTTGGCTGAAACCCGGTCAGCCGCCGCCCCGGCCCCAATTGCCGACAGATCAATGGCCAACTCTGGGTCTGACTTCTTTAATCCCGGCGGATCGGCTCGCCACTGAAGTTTGTCGATACCTACATGCTTCAGGGTCGCCGCAATGGTTGCGTCTGAAGGGATGTCAGTGACTGGTCCGGCCGGTCCAAATCCCCACGCATCGATCAATGGAGCGATCGAAACATCGAACTTGCCATCCGACAGCTTCGTCCACTCGGCCGCTTGCTGGACCAGTTCAACCGTGGTCGTTGAGACGCTGAACCAGCGCTGACTCCGATCCGCGTTAAAGCGTGATATCTCCGAATCCGCCTGCCAAGTGGATAGTTCCGCATTGAGGTCTTGGAGCACCTGTTCAATTGCGGCATGAATGTCTTGAGCTGAACCAGGTGAATCAACCTGGTCGGCTAGGATGTAGCGCACACTGTACGTGCCACCCATCGTGGTGCCATTCCAGACCACGGTCGTCGGCGCGCTGATCACGCGGGGTTTGCGTCTGGCTTGTTGGAAGATAAAAAAGCCGATCAAAATAAAGCCGGCCAGGATGACTAGGTTGCGGGCAGAACGCATTCAGTTAAGACTTTCCGAACATGCAGGGCAACTTTCCGCGCGAGAGCCTGGAAAACGCTGCGTGTTTCGAGTGGCTGGTGTGTAGGGGGTTGGTGTTTGTGTTGCGGAGATTCGAGGAAACCAGTTTATCAACTGTTGCCAATATGTTCATGAGCTGCCGTATAATCGAGGCAGTTCTTCTTTCTGTGGGATCTTCGACCATGGCTAAGCACGTGGACGCGTCCAATTCGGGATTAAGGCACATTCATCGTGAACAGGAGAAGCGGGCTGCAACACTATCAGTGTCTACGCCATCATTTCCATGGGTAGCCCTAATCAACCAAGGCGCGAAGCTGTAGCTTTCGTTTGTCGATCCACAGTTTGTCTCGTTTCTCAGGAAATCTTGCGTAAAATCGTATTTCATGATTAGGGGTGTTCTCTGGGAGCACGACTCCACGGCGTATGCTCTGGCTTGGATGGCCCCAACTCGACCGGCACCCTCCTCTCTCTTTTTACTTCGAAATTTTGGTGCCTTAATCCCGAATTGGACGCGTCCACGTGCAAACTGTTGTCTCTTACCGACCTGATTTACCGGACTACGGGGCGTACTTGCGCTGGCCAGTCGCGGGAACCGACTGGATCCATCCGGATGATATTGCGCTGGCCGAGTCCCTGATTCCCAGCGCTCGAGTATTTCGGCGGCTGCAATACGATGGCCAGTATTACCATGTTCAGTATGGCACGGTGATGCTACGCGTCCGGCCGACAATGTGGACTCAGATGCCTGTTTGTGATGTCCAGGTTGGCGATCGGGTCGAGATCATCAGCCGGTTCGGCCAGCAGGACCCTGGGATTGCGATTGTGGCCGACGTACTGGCCAATCGGTCCGCAGACAACTATGAATTTCGCCTGCAAAGGGGTGAGATGAGCTTGCCACAGTTATTCGTGCGCGAGCAATTTCAGCTGTTGACGCTCCGCTATCGATTGCGCAGTGGCTATTATATTCATCAACCCGCTCGATTCGCTCCGCCCGCTGACATGGTCATGTTGAACGTCGGCGACCTGAGTCATGAATCATAGCTACAACCACACCTGTGCCTTAATCCCGAATCGGACTTGTCGACGTGCTTATGATCTACCACAAATTTCTATTCGCACTTTGCCTTTCTTGCGCAACCTTGAGTTCGTCCGTGCAATTGTGTGCGGGCGATCGTGGGGCGGATGAACCGACGACGCCTGCTGCCATCTATGGACAGGGCGTTCGCGAAACCAACAAACTCAGTCCAGCTGAGGAACTGGCCGGGTTCCACTTGCCGACCGGCTTTGTGGCGGAGTTGGTCGCCTCGGAACCCCAGATTGCCAAACCATTAAACATGGCTTTTGATGCGCAGGGTCGATTGTGGGTCACCGATACAACGGAGTACCCATACCCGGTTCCCGCTGGCCAAGAGGCGCATGATTCGATCAAGGTGTTGGCCGATCTCGATCAAAATGGCAGCTTTGAATCGGTAACGACGTTTGCTTCGGGTCTGAATATCCCGATCGGCATCCTGCCGGTCGAGGATGGTGTTATTTGCTTCAGCATTCCGAACATCATGCATTTGAAAGACACCGATGGTGATGGCCAATGCGACGAGCAAAAAGTGCTGTTAGGCCCCTTCGATACGACGCGGGATACGCACGGCATGGTAAACGCCATGCGTCGCGGACCGGATGGGTGGATATATGCCTGCCATGGCTTCAATAACCAATCCCATGTCAAAGCGGCCGATGGGTCCGAGATCCACCTAATGTCTGGCAATACGTTTCGTTTTCGCGCCGATGGTTCCCATGTGGAACAGTTCACGACCGGTCAAGTTAATCCGTTCGGTATGACTAGTGACCAGTGGGGCAATTGGTTCACGGCAGATTGTCATAGCAAGCCGGTAACGATGTTAGTTCGCGGCGGCCACTATGAAAGTTTCGGTCGACCTCATGACGGCTTGGGGTTTGTGCCGGCAGTCATGGACCATTTGCATGGCAGCACCGCTATTTGTGGTATCAGCTACTACATGGCCGAAGAGTATCCGCCTGAGTTTCGCGGTAAATTCTATTCTGGCAATGTGATGACCAGTCGCATTAACTGCAATCGCTGGCAAGTGGATCGAGATCGCTTGCGGTTGGTCGAAGAACCCGACTTCATGACCAGCGATGATCCATGGTTTCGACCTGTTGACGTGCAGTTGGGAGCCGATGGTGCGTTATATGTCGCTGATTTCTATAACAAGATCATCGGACATTACGAAGTGCGACTGGATCATCCCGAGCGAGATCGCACCAGTGGTCGCATCTGGCGAATTGTGTATCGTGGGCAGACAGCACAAGCGACCAACAATAAACCATCGGAAAACAATTCAGGCCAGGACTCAAAACAAGTGGCTGAGGCGGCCGCACTGTTTTCGACTGAGCATTTGGCTGAGTTGACGCATGCCAATGCAACGCGGCGTCATTTTGCATTGGAGCGAATCCGTACTGCACGGCTATCGCCTGCAGAGCAAGCTCAATTGATCGAATTTCAGCGACCTGCAGCGGGACGTAGCGATTGGCTGCGCATCGCCGCCATCTGGTCGTTGCATACCCATGTCCTGGACACCGAAACCACGCTGGCCGATGCTCTGACCCAGGCATCACCGCAGGTCACAGTCGCAGTACTCAAAGCATGGGCCGATCGAGGACGAGCCGACCAAGATAGTCGCACGGCTGCCAGCCGCCTACTGTTGCGTACAGCGGCTCAGCAGGCGTTGGGCAGTGATACGCCACAGGTCGCTTTGGCTGCCGCCGACGCGTTAGCCGAACATGGAACGGCCGATGACGTCACCCTGCTGCTTAACCAGATTCATCTTCGTACCAGCGAAGCGGCTATCGTGCCCCATGCCATGCGCATCGCGGTCAAACGATTGTTGACGCGTCAAGAGATTGCCGAGCAAGTGTTGATTCGTCTGACGGACAAAACGTCGTCAACACCGACGCCTAATCGTCCTATCCTGGACGCCTCCAAGATCGATGACTGGTTGACCCAAGCCTCCATCGTGCCGGCGGTCGATACGCCCCGAGCGGCCGAAGCGCTACTGGCAATGGTAACTTCAATACAAGACAAACGCATGGCAGCGTATCGCGCTCAGGCCTTGCAGTTGGCTTGTAAACATATGCGACCTGAGTTCGCTCAGCCCGTGGTGGCCTTGTTGAACAGTTTGCCTGGTGAGGATGACAGTTTATCTGGTAAGGGAAAGAGTACAGCGGATTTACTTTCCAGCGAACTGGACCAGCAGAGTATCCTGGCAATGGAGGCCCTCAGCACGCTTCGCAGTGGTCAACATCCAGTGCCAGCCCCATTGAGCCAATTGCTTCAGCAAAAACTGACTAGCCTGGCAGCGGCCATGGATAGTGAACTGCGGGCCCCCGATTCCTCGAAAGTAATTGTTTGGCA
>JADLDX010000103.1 GCA_020846515.1 Pirellulaceae bacterium | reverse complement strand
TGTTTTCTGAGAGCACAACCCTACGGCGCATGCTCGGGCTTGGATGCTACCAACTCGTCCGGAAACCGCTTCTCTCTTTTCACTTCGAATTTTAAGTGCCTTAATCCCAAATTGGACGCGTCGACGTACTTATGGTTTTTGGTAAGGGCCTAACAGGATGTAGTCGACGATACGTTCTTCACCCTGATCGTCCTTGATCTTGAGCTTGACTGGACATCGGCCGTCCTTGAATTCCTCGAACGCCGCCGATACCAAGACAGGCACAAACTGGTGCTCACCACCGGACAACTGAATCTCAGGTGATTCAATCGGACGGACCGTGCCGCTGGCGGGTACCAGGATGGCCAGTTCGTAATGCCGGGCTTCGGTCGTTCGATTGGTCAGACTTAGCTTCAATGAATTGTCGATTAACTCATTGGCACCGACGGAGAAGGTGTTACCCAAATTGCGCAGCAACTTGGCGTCAAAATCTTTCTTGGTCAGGAAGAGGTAACTGAAGGCCGACAGCGTGCACAACAGTGCAATCGGATAGATGATCAATCGCGGTCGCCAAACGGAACTGGGCTTGCCAGCCAAAGAGTCTTGATTGCTATAGCGAACCAAGCCTGTGGGCATGTGCAGCGTGGTCATAACACTGTCGCACGCGTCGATGCACTGAGCACAGTGAATGCATTCCATCTGCAAACCGTTGCGAATATCGATACCGGTTGGACAGACTTGAACGCACATCCCGCAGTCGACACAATCGCCTTTGGAAGGTTGATCGTCTTTCAGCTCGGGTTTGCCATGTCCCCTGGGCTCACCCCGGCGCTCATCGTAGCTGACGATCAGGCTACGACGATCGAGCATTACCGATTGAAATCTTCCATAGGGACACGCGATCAGGCAGGTTTGCTCACGGAAGTAAATGAAGTCAAACGTGAGCAAGATCGTGGCCACCGCCATGATCAAGAACGGTATGGGATGTTCAAAAGGCGATTGTGTTACCCAGCGACCCAGTCGATCCGTACCAACGAAGTAAGCCAAGAATGTGTGGGACAAAAATGAGCAAATCGCCAAGTAAATGAAACCTCTCAACCACCAACGCCAACCGGTGATCGGCTGTCGCGGAATTCCGCCCTTGCCAGAAGTGCCTTGAAACAGCCGATCGATCGGTCTGAACAGGTATTCTGTGTATACAGTTTGCGGACATCCCCAACCACACCAGACGCGACCAAACAAAGCCGTGACCAGAAATAACGACAGGAAAGCACTGACCATGAGCAGCGCCAGAAGCAGCGTATCCGTCGGTAAAAACGTATAACCCAAAATGGTAAATCTTCGCGTGGGTATGTCCAGCAATACCGGCGGAAGTCCCTTATAACGCAAGTGCGGCAAGATGGTGAAGAAGGCGATCAACAGATAAGCCACAGTGCGCCGACTCATCCAGAACTTACCCATCGCCAGTCGCGGGAACAGCCAGCGCCGCGAGCCGTCGGCTTCCAGCGTGGCCAAGACGTGCTCTTCAGGTTTCAGTAAACTCTCCCCAACATGCAGGCCTTCACTAGTGGCGGCGGGAGGTCGGGCAACTTTCTTAGATGTCATCGTTAGCACTTCTATTTCTGAGGCATAGCGTAGAGCAGCCAGTACGTTACAGGAATGACAAACAGCGTAAACAGAGTGGATGCAATCAAGCCGAAGATCAATGACCAACCCAAACCGGAAAAGATTGGGTCCAGGGTGATCGGTATGGCTGAGAACATAGCCGCGCCGGCTGTCAACAGAATCGGACGCAGACGCACCACGCGACTTTCGAGAATGGCATCCACCAAAGGCCGCCCACCGGCGACGGCTTGCTGCATAAAGTCGACCAGAATGATCGAGTCCCGCGTAACAATACCCGATAGAGCAATCATGCCAATCATAGCCGTGGCTGTGAAGAATACTGGATCAGCATAGCCGGCAATCGGTTGGCTCAAGAAGAAGCTCAACATATAAAAGCCGGGCATAACACCCAGGGCCGTCAGCGGTATCGCCAACATAACGACCAGCGGCACCAGGAACGAACCCGTCTGGGCCACCAGCAGTATATAGATCATGACCATGGCGGCGGCGAAGGCCAGTCCAAGATCGCGAAACACATCTAGCGTAATCTTCCACTCACCCTCACCTGCGAAGGTCATCCGCAGACCATCAGCTAACTGCCACGGTATGCCACCACCATTAAAGAGAAATGTACGCGTCGCCAGTGAGCGGGGCGGGTTGTCCGACACTGAACAATGATCGCCCGATGTTTGATCGGCTAAGACATCGATGACGCATTCGGCTGGTGTGCGCCCAGCACACTCCGCAAACACATAGACGACGCGTTGCAGATTCTTGTGATAAATCGTCTGCCCAGCTTGCTCCGACTGCCAACGGCCCAACTCGGTCAACAACACCAGTTGACCGGACGAACCCTTTACAGGTAGTTGCGCCAAGTCCTCCAGACTCGATCGCATGGGGCGAGGCAATTGGAAAGTGATCGTCAAAGGTGTGCGTTCACCTTCTACACGGAGGATTTGTGACCGATCACCACCCAAGGCAATCTGCAACGTGCGCGTGATCTGTTCTACGCTGATGCCGGCCAATGCGGCTTTCTCTTGGTCGGGCACAAACACCAGCTTGTCAACCAACTGCTCACGTATATCGTCGACCTCAACTACGCCAGGTTCCTTTCGCAGTCGATTGGCGACGGTGGTGCCTGCGTCGAGCAGCGCTGCGTAACTGTCAGTATCGCGTCCATAAACTTCGGCCACCAACGAGGCCAAGACGGGTGGTCCGGGCGGCAACTCTACAATTCGCAAGGTCGCACCAACTGCGGTTGCGACTTTCTCCAGTTCATCATGCATACGCAAGGCCAACCCATGGCTCTGCAGTTTGCGTTGTTTTTTGCTAACAAAGTTAACGCGAATTTCCGCTTGATGGGCAGCGCTCCGCAAATAGTAATGGCGTACCATCCCGTTAAAGTCGATCGGTCCCGGCAAACCAACGTTCGTGACGTAGTTGACGACTTCCGGTTGCCCCTTGATGATCGATTCCAATTGAGCCACCAGAGCATCTGTACGCTCAAGTGTTGACGATTCAGGCATGTCCAGCAGAACCAGGAATTCATTCTTGTTGTCGAACGGCAACATTTTCAGGGGTACGAGCCGAAACGCCCCCAGCCCCATCGCACCAAATGTCAGCGCTGCCATAAACAACAGAAACACCACCGCGCGACCACGCGTCTTCAACAGAGGTAACATCAGCGGCCTGAAGAATTTATACAGCCTTGTTTGATGCACTACCGCCGGGTCATACGCTTCATGATGTCCAGTCGACGGGCCTGCAGACGCAGCAGCTTCTATATGCTCAGCGACCGGATTACCAGCGGCTGCTTTTGCAGCCGCTAGTTCAGCAGACGCCGTTTCGTCGTTGGGATATTGCCACTTCAATACTTGATATGTCAACCATGGCGTGATGGTAAAGGCGACCAACATGGACATCAGCATGGCTACGGGCACGTTCAGCGCCATGGGCGACATATACGGGCCCATCATGCCGGTGATGAAAAACATGGGCAGGAAACTGACAATCACCGCCAGTGTGGCACTGATCAGGGGTGGACGTATTTCAGCTACGGCTTCGAGCACGATGCGTCGAGTAGCGCGTTTGCGATGCTCAAAGTGCCTGGCAATGTTCTCCACGTCCACGATCGGGTCATCGACGAGCAGGCCGAGGGCCAGGATCAGCGCGAACAGGGTGACTCGATTGATCGTGTAGCCAAACAACAGGTTGACGGCCAGTGTCAATCCAAACACGACTGGTACGGCGACTGAAACGATCAATGCCTCACGCCATCCCAAGCCGATCGTCAACAGCAGGACGACGATAACGATCGCCACCCCCAACGCCTCGATCAGTTCATTTACTTTTTCGTTGGCTACGATCCCGCTGTTGCGCGTGACAACCAATTGCA
>JADLDX010000102.1 GCA_020846515.1 Pirellulaceae bacterium | reverse complement strand
TCCGATCTATCCCGACGCCGATGAAATCCTGGCCCAGAGGGGCATTACCGTTTTGCCTGACATTCTGGCCAATGCCGGTGGCGTTACGGTCAGCTACTTTGAATGGGTGCAGAATCGTCAGCACTATTCGTGGAGTCTGGATCGCGTACGTCAAGAACTGGACCGGACGCTCAGCGATGCCTTCGAACATGTGTGGCAAGAATCCCAACGCGCCGATGTTTCGTTAAGAACGGCCGCCTTTATGATCGCTATCGCACGTGTGAAACGGGCCACCGAATTGGCTGGTCTGTCGGGTGCGTGATGGCCAAGCAAGCGGCCCACGATCGGTTGCCTGAGACTGGCCACACTGCGCCGACAAACGGACTGACACGTCTTCGATGGACGAGCACACTCGCCATCGTGGCCATCGCCTTGTGGTGGCTATGTTTAAAAGCTTTCACCAGCCGCTGGGTCTACTTGCTACAGTACGGCGCGGTATCGGTAGTCAGTCCTAAACTGGAAGTGCTCGTTCCCACGCCCTGGCCGACGTTGTTGTTCATTGGCGTCGGCGCAGGAGCATGGCTCTACGCAGCCCAGCGACTGTTCAAGAAGTGCAGTCGAGCCCATCCATCTGCTCAGCCTAGATTGTTGGTTTGTTTTGCATCAGGAGTTGCCTGGTTATTGCTCGCCACTGCTCCATGGCTTTTCGATTTGTGGTTGCACCTATCTATGGATGTGGCCATGGTCCAAGCCGTGGGTATTTGGGGACCGACATTGTGGCAACCATTGTGGCTAGCCGGCTTCTCAGGCCTGGCCGCGCGGAGCTTTGCACTTGGACTGATATTGAGCGAAAACTCGGCCGCTTCATCGGCGGCTGAACTGACCAGTGTCCGTACGCAGCGGCTAGCTGGTCAGACAGTTTTTGGTGGGCCGGCGCTGGTAGCTGTCTTGAGCCTTTTGTGCGGCGCTTGGTGGTTTGCTCAGAGCCAACAGGCCTTTGACAATTTCTTGTTAGGGTTCAATGATTGCGGGCACTTCGCGCAGCGCATTGCCAACACGGCGGCTGGTCGCGGCCTGTTGCTTGAGTCGCCCGTATTGCCTGCGTTTTGGGATCACTTCAACCCGGGGTTACTGGTATTGGTGCCTTTGTGGTGGCTGTGGCCGCATATGTCGCTACTCTTCGCTGTTCAAGCGGTTTGTTTGGCTGGCAGCGCTCCCATCTTGTCGCTCTTGGCTCGTCGATTAGGAGCCAGTGCAGTTCAGGCGAATCTATGGGGAATAGCTTGGCTGATGCAGCCCGTGTTGGGACAGATGAATCTGGCCTTTGGTTATGGTTGGCATCCGATATCGTTAGCCATTCCTGCCCTATTAGCGACTTTGGTCTGCGTGGTTAGTCGACGTTGGTGGTGGGCGGCTGGATGGAGCGTCGTGGCATGCAGCATGGAGGAAGGAGCTCTGGTCATTATCGCGACCACCTCAGCCAGCCTGGCGGCGATAGAACTGGTTGCCGACCGCAATAGGTGGCTGTCACTGCTGCGCGTTAGGCCTGGGTTGGTTTCGCCTGAACCTGCGCTGGATGGTGTGCGTCGAGTGTCTGCGTTATTGCCAGCGCCAACGTGGATCGCCATCGCGGCCTTGGCGACCGTCAGTTTCGTTTTGATCTACAAGTTCAGTGGCTTGGCCCCGTTTCAAACTGGACGCTTTGTGTCGCTGGGTAACACGCCACTGGAGATATTGACCTCACCAGTGACGCGACCTGAAGCGTTCTGGGGACTGTTGCTGCGAAGTCGTAACGCCATTTTTTTGGCGGGCTTGCTCATTCCATGTGGTTTATGGTCATTAGCGCGTGGGTGGCCACTGCTGTTACCTCTGGTGTTGCCGTTGGCCGTATTGTTCGTATGGAATCACACGCCCGCGCAGAGTTTAGCCTTTCACTATTCGAGCACGTTGCTGCCGGTGCTCTGGTTGTCAGCCATCGTAGGTGCCAACAGGTATGTCGGCGCAATAGGAACGCGAGCCTCTGGCAGCGGAGACGATGAGGCGTATGCGCTGTCTTGGTCGACCTTGGTAACGGCGCTTGTGGCTGGTTGTTTGTTGGGACAGATGCCCTGGAGTGTCGATACGTTGAACGACATGCGGGCCAAGACATTTGACTCGTCAACGGCTCGACGAAGTGGCACCGATGATCATCGCTTCGCTCATCAACAGTTGGCCTCTATACGCCAGCGTGGAGAGGGCGTCTTGGCCACGGGACGTCTGGCGACGCATTTGGTAGGCGTGAAAGATTTGGAAACAGTGGGTCAGTTCTTCGAACGTCGCGAAGCATTGGCGAAACTGACACCGGATCGTCATCCGTTGCTGCGTTATGAAACGATCGTCTTGGATCGCCTGGAAGGTTTTCAGCAGTCTCGCTCGCAGATTGATGCCATAGAGCAAGAGGCACTTGCTAACGGCTTTCAGATCCAAGCCCAACAGCACGACCTGATCGTATTGGTTCACACTGCTGCGCAGCAGAACTAACCCTCCCAGAGCAGCGTCCGGGAGGGTCGAAAAAACAGGCGC
>JADLDX010000101.1 GCA_020846515.1 Pirellulaceae bacterium | reverse complement strand
CTGCCTGGCACGCGGAGTACGCCTGAGGTCATGGCGGAGTACGCCCGCGGGCGCTGCGAGTACGCCTGCGGCTGACTGTTAAACGACCCTCGCTGGCAATTTGGACTCGCGCGCCTTAAACTGGGCACTTACGCAGCGATGATTCCCCTAACACACCCACCTTGACGAGGATATTTTTATGGCGCGCGCATCGCAATTTAGTCGGCGTCGTTTTCTGAAGACCAGTTTGGCCACCGGTGCCGCCGCCGCTATCGCGCCTGTGGTGATTCCTAGTTCAGCCCTAGGCCGCGATGGCGCCGTTGCCCCCAGCGAACGAGTCGTCGTGGGCGGTATCGGGATTGGCAATCGTGGTACCTATGACCTGAGCTGCTTTCTGGAGCAATCCGACGTGCAGTTCGTGGCGGTGTGCGATGTCAAAGAAGTTCGCCGCCGCGCTGTCAAAGCGACGGCTGACAAACATCATGGCAACTCGGACTGCAAAACCTATAGCGACTTTCACGAGTTGCTGGACCGCAGCGATATCGATTCCGTGCTGATAGCCACCGGTCCTAATTGGCACGGCACGATGGCCATGTACGCCGCGCGAGCCGGCAAAGATATCTACTGCGAAAAACCGGTTACCAAGAATATCTCGCAGAGCTTGATACTGGCCGAGACAATGAAACGAACTGGTCGCATCTTCCAAGCCGGCACGCAGCGCCGCAACCTACCGCACTTTGCGTTCGCTTGCGAGCTAGCGCGGACCGGCAAACTCGGGAAACTCAAACGCGTCTTCGCACATCCAGCAGGCATGACTGCCATGATGAGCACCTGGCAAACTCCTGAAGAACAACCAGCCAAAGAAGTCGTCGATTGGGATAAGTATCTGGGACCGGCCGCCTGGCGTCCATTCAACAAGCGGCATCTGGATGGTTTCAATTTCGAAAAGGGCGGTGGCATGGTTGGTGGCGGAGTCCTCGAGTGGGGCTCGCACTGCGTCGATCTGTGCCAATGGGCCGTGGGGGCTGATCGCGAATCGCCTGTCCAATACTTCCCGGTTGAAAATGGTCAGCTTCGAGCAGTTTACGCCAATGGCGTCGAATTGATTCTGCGCGAGAAGGATTGGATCCCGTTGGGTTCATGTCCCGTGCGTTTCGAAGGCGAAGATGGTTGGGTCGAAACGGGCGACAGCGGCAAGATGGTCCTCAGTTCACCGACGTTGTTGGCGGGTCGCAAAGTGGCCGAGATCGGTGGTTACCCGGCCACGTTCCATGTCCGCGATTTCTTGAACTGCGTTAAAACGCGCAGCCAGCCCAAGGCCAATGCCGAAGCGGCTTGTTATGCCCACATTACCTGTCACGCCGCCAATATCGCGCTGGCGCTCAATCGCAAACTGGACTTTGACTTGAAGACCAATTCTTTCATCAATGACGAAGTCGCCAATCGACTCCGCTCGGAAGCCCTCAGAGAGCCATGGCGCATCTGAAGCCGTCGTCGTTCTTTGGTAGTCTGTCAGTCATTTAGTCTTTCACCATTTAAATTCAAGAAATAAATCAATCATCATGTCGATAACCATTTCATTGCGACGCACAGCCCTGTGCGGCTGGTTGGCGTTAGCCCTCGCTGCGGCTGGACCAAGCGTTTATGCCCAACAACGCGACGCGGCCAAAGAGAAAGAGCTCATCGCTCTATTGACGAACGAAGCCACGCCGGGCGGCGAGAAAGCGCTGGCCTGCAAGAAGCTGGCGTTGGATGGCGGCCCCGATTGCGTGGCGGTTCTGGCGCCGCTGCTGGCCGATGAGAAGATGTCCTCATGGGCTCGCATAGCGCTCGAAGCCATCCCCGGTCCGGAAGCGGCTGCAATATTGCGCGAGGCTTCTACCTCACTGAAAGGCCGCTTGCTCATTGGAACGGTCAACTCGATTGGTGTTCGTCGCGATGCCGACTCAGTGGCAGCGCTCGGCAAACTCTTGAATGATGAAGACATCGAAGTGGTGGGTGCCGCCGCGTTGGCCTTGGGACGCATTGGGGATGCTGAATCTGAAAAACTAGTGCGCGGCAAGCTGGCCAGCGGTACTGCCGCCGTCAAATCCGCGGTCGCCGAAGGTTGTATCCTGTGTGCTGAACGCCGCTTGAACGCCGGCGACGCAGGACCAGCCGCCGAGATCTATGATGAAGTCCGCACCGCACAAGTATCCAAGCCGCGCGTGTTGGAAGCGACACGCGGAGCTATCCTGGCCCGTACCGGTGACGCAGTTCCTCTGTTGATCGAACAGCTCAACAGCAGCGACGTTGCCTTTCAACGCTTGGGCCTGACCGTTGCCCGCGAAATGAGTGGACCACAAGTCACCGAGGCACTCACTGCCCAGCTCAAGCAGGCCAAACCTGAAATGGCGGCCATGTTGCTGATCGCCTTAGCCGATCGCGGCGACAAGTCGGCTCTACCTGTCGTATTGGAAGTTGCCAAGAGCGGCAACGACTCCGTGCGATTGGCGGCCGCTGAGGTCTTGCTGACGCTGGGTGATGCCTCATGGATCCCCACACTCATCGATCTGGCCCAACAATCCAACAAAGATGTCGCCGATGCCGCCACCGCCACGCTGGCTGGTTTGCAAGGTGAGGCGATTAATCAAGCGATCACTAGCCGCTTGGAATCGGCCACTGGTAAAACCCAACGTTTGCTCATCGACTTGATCGGTCAGCGCCGCATGAAAGCCGTCGATGCGCTGCGCAAAGCCATCGATAGCAGCGATGAAAGCGTACGTCACGCCGCGCTGGCGGCTCTGGGCGAAACCATTGAACCGTCCGATATGCGACTGCTCATCAATCGTTTGAGCGACGGCAAGTATCCGACAGATTTGGCAGTAGTTCAACAATCGCTGCGAGCCGCTGCCGTGCGCATGGAGGACCGCGAAGCCGTGGCTGCTCAACTGTCGGATTCCATTGCCGACCAACCGAACTCCGTCAAGAGCAAGCTGTTGGAGATCCTGGCTGAAGTCGGCGGTACCAATGCGCTGCAAGCCATGAAGCGGGCGGCGATGAGTAATGACAATGCATTACGGGATACCTCCTCGCGCTTGTTGGGGAACTGGTTCGACGTGGAGGCCGGTCCGGTACTGTTTGAATTGGCCCAGATGCCCACCAGTATCTATACCACCCGCGCCGTACGTGGATACATTCGCCTGGCTCGACAATTCACCATGTCCGACCAGCAGCGATCGGAAATGTGTCGCCAGGCCATGAAGATCGCCAAGTTTGCTCCCGAGCAGAAGTTGGTTGTGGAAGTCATGGAGCGCTACCCCAGCCTGGGCATGATGGATGTGGCTGTGGAAGCGAAACCATTGCCTGCGGCCTCAGAGGATTTCAAACGCGCCGTCATGATGATCGCCGCCAAACTACCGGACAGTGACGAGGTAAAATCTCGGCTGGCAAAAGTCGGTCACAAGCCGGTCAAGGTCGAAATTGTCAAAGCCGAGTATGGTTCTTCGGACACCAAACGCGATGTCAGCGACGTGCTGCGCAAGCAAGTGCGCGATCTGCCTGTCATCCCACTCCCCGG
>JADLDX010000100.1 GCA_020846515.1 Pirellulaceae bacterium | reverse complement strand
GTCGACTGGCGTCAGCTCAGTCGGGGAGGGTGCCTCCCGTGCTAACCAAGGCTTGAAGCGTTTCGCTGCGGGCTCGTCTGTGCGGCGCACGCACCCTCCCCGAAAAAACAGACTGCAGTAGCGTCTGTGGTTTCGACCCTCCCGGGCGCTGCGCTGGGAGGGTTAGTTCGGCTGCTGCGCAGCCCGAAGGGAGGGTTAGTAAGAGTTACTTGCCAGCCCGGCTTTTGACGTATTCGTCGACGGTGATGATACCGTTGCCATCGGCATCGGTGCCTGCGGGTGGCTTGACGATCATGGCTTCCCATTCGTCGACTGTTAGCTGGCCGTCTTTGTTTTTGTCATATCTGCCAACTTGCCGGACGGCCCATTCGCGATTGGCATCGTCTTTAGAGGCACCGGGTGCACTAACGATCGACGCACCGGTACTGGTCGAGGATGATACGGAACTGCTTGATGTGGAGGCAATAATCGTCGGTCCAGCTGGAGAACTCGAACCATTCTTCAAAGCGCTCAGGCATTCGCGACCAGTGACGATACCATCGCCATTGAGGTCAAATCGAGTGAACTCAGCCAATTTCTCGGCCGTCCAACTCGTACTGAATTCGCTCATCATGACCTGTCCATCGCCATCAGCGTCGCTGCGGGCGAACCAATCGGGCAAGCCTTTGACGGCGTTGGCTTTTTCACGTGTCGAAGGGGAACGGTAGCTATTGGGCACGGCTGGCTTCTCGGCTGGTCTTTCGCCTTCACGCGTTCCCCAGCCGCCGCCGTTGTCGCCACCAGGACGTGCGCCGCCCCAACCACCGGCTCCGTTGTCGCCACTACGACTAGCGCCCCAAGGGCTAAAGCCGGCCATCCGCGAACGGGGATCGCTGCTGCTACCCGGCGCACCGGGCGTCGCTTGACCACCTTGTTCACCCAAACGCCGTTTCGCATAACGCACTGCTAGTTCGTTCTTGGTCAATTTGCCATCGCGATTGCGATCGAACTGCATTGGATCGTCCGACCAGCGGCCGCCTTGCATTTCGTCTTTGGAAAGCACACCGTCTTTGTTAGTGTCATACCGTTTGATACGGTCGTCGGCTTCGCGCAGGTCGCGTTCTTCAACCTTCACCGAAGAATTTTCATCGGGGATGCCAAAGCCAGGCACCAGCGGCTTCTCCTCGACTTTGTCAAAGCCAGGAACAAGCGGCTCGGGTTCGGTCGGTCCAGTGGGGGCACCCGGCATGCCAGGGACTCCGCTGCTACCACCCATTCGCTCTTGACGCATGCGGTCCATTTCACCGGCCAGTCGATCCAGTGGAATTGGTCGCTTGGTGTCAATTCGCGGATTGTTTTGAGCCATGCGATCGATGAAGAAACGGGCTGGACCCTCCATTTCATCCAGGTCGATCATATTGTTGTTATTGCGGTCAAACCGCTTGAGCATGTCGACGGGCGAGAAGCTGCTGCCGCCTGGTGCACCACCGAAGCCACCGCCTGGCGGGCCACCAAAGCCACCACCACCGAAACCACCTGGAGGGCCGCCAAAGCCACCACCACCGAAACCACCGCCAGGCGGGCCGCCGCCGCCGCTGCGCATGCCACCGCGGTCACTGCCGCCCATGCTACCACCCATGCCACCGCCGAAGCCGCCGCGCATGCCACCTCGGTCGCTGCCGCCACCGGGGGCGCCACCAGAACTACTTCCACGATCGCCGCCACGCTGGGCCCACGCCGGCGAAGCCGACAGTCCCAGTAAAGGGCAAAGCATTAGCATCCATCGGCCGAAGGAAATAGCTTGAATCTTCACCGCAGTAGCCCTCAAAGCCATGCCAGGAACCATAAGAAACCCACCCAGGGAAGGGTCGGCTTTCTAACTTCTCATCTTACTCTGTACGTAAACTAACACCACACGCGGTTAAAGGTTCCGGTCTGAAAAACGTGTGTCCGAAGGCCCCCAAGGGGGCTGGTCGCTTCATTTGAGCGCGATGGTTTGTTGCAATGGCTTGAGAACATTGTCGATCAATTGATTATCGACGATATCCCGACATATCCCTGCCAGTCGCTTTAGCTCGTCAACGTAGTTTTCCCCAGGTTTTAAACTGTCGTATCGTCGAACGACCAGATAAACGCTCAACTGTTCTTCACCGAATTCACCACTTCGGATTTGGAAAGCCGTGTTGCGAGTTTCAAATGCCAACCGGCATTGGGTGCGACACTCTTCGTCCAAGGTCAATTGAATCGAAGGTTCGTAACCTAAGACATGGGAACCGGGCAGGTCTAGCAGCTTCTCATGGGCTGGGATCAAGCCTAGCGCTTCGGCCAGCAGTTCGTTTTGATTTCCACGATACGTGAAATCAAAGCCCATGGTGATATTCAGCGACTCGCAGTCCAAATGGCTGATCGACAGCGAAAATGGCACCAATTCCATTACCGCACAGTGCTGCAACATGGCTTCATCGAAACTAGCCGGGTTGACTACCGAGCTGGAAATGCGCCGCGGCTCGATGGCTACCCAGCAATGTCCCCCGTTTTCCTTTTCCTCTTCCAAACAAAACTCACTGCGTTCCCGCGCGTAGAAGTTGCTCAATTTTGGGAAACGCTTTTGAATCTGCTCAAAGAAATGCAGGACCGATTCTCTGCTTTGTGGCACATCCATTTCGGTCGTCAGGTGCATGTTTACGTAAGTATCATCGCAGAATGCACCATAGCGATTCATCCACAAATCCTTCCAGGGTCTAAAGATAGGTCGACCATATGGGCGTGATGCCGATCGTCGTGAAGACACATAGTATACCCGGAGCTCGTTTTCTCCGAAATCGGCTGCATGGCTGCCGTTGTTATGGGGGGTAGTGAACGGACAGCTGGTCAGCGATTTTAGGTAGCCACCGCTGCCAAGCGGTGGATTTAGGTTCCAGAGGAGTCCTCCGTCTGGCGGCTACCGCGTCCACCGTCTGGCGACGGTGGCTACGGGCGACGGTGGATACGGGCGACGGTGGCTACTAGACAGTGTTTCTAAATCTGCGGTTTTTGCCCCTCGACGGATGTTGATGCGCGTACTACAAAAGGAAGGTATGACACACCAATCGACCGCCACGAGCGAGAAATATTCCGCCACACGTCAGCCTATCGAGTTACTGGCGCCTGCGGGCGATTGGGACTGTGCCCGAGCGGCCGTGGAAAACGGGGCTGATGCCATCTACTTCGGGCTCGACGTGGGCTTTAATGCTCGAGCCCGCGCGACCAACTTTCATTTGGATGACCTGCCACGCTTGATGGCCATGCTGCATCACCAGTCGGTGCGCGGCTACGTCACACTTAATACCTTGGTATTCACTGACGAACTGGCCAAATTGGAGTCGCACGTGCGACAACTGGTCAGCGCGGGTGTCGATGCCGTGTTGGTCCAGGATCTGGGTGTGGCCAAGTTGCTAAGACAACTCTGCCCAGAGCTGGATGTCCATGCCAGTACGCAGATGACCATCACCTCGGCGGCAGCGATTCGCATGGCTGCCCAATTAGGCGTACGACGTGTGGTCTTGGCACGCGAGCTGTCGCTGAAGGAGATTCGCAGTTTGTCGGCCGAGTCGCCGATGCCATTGGAAGTATTTGTTCACGGTGCTTTATGCGTGGCCTACAGCGGCCAATGCTTGACCAGCGAGTCCTTTGGTGGTCGCAGTGCCAATCGAGGCCAATGCGCGCAGGCCTGCCGCTTGCCTTATGAATTGATCTGTGATGGCGAAGATTGCGATCTGGGCGATATGAAGTATTTGCTCAGCCCACAAGACCTGGCTGCTTACGACCTGATAGCCGACTTGATCGATGCCGGTGTATGCTCGATGAAAATCGAAGGTCGTTTGAAAACGCCTGAGTATGTAGCCAATATCTGCCAGCATTACCGGGCCGCCATCGACGCGGCGCTCGCCGGCCAGCCGCGCAAATTAAGCGTCCCTGAGCAACGGGATATGGAATTGAGTTTCTCGCGCGGCTTTTCACGCGGTTGGTTAGAAGGCTGCGATCACAAGCGGTTGGTGCCAGGACTGTCGAGCGCCAAACGCGGCGTGTTGATGGGGGCCATTTTGCAAGTGCGAGGCGACGCTTTTCGAATCGACTCCAGCGTTCCGCTGGCTGTCGGTGATGGCATCGTCTTGGAAGGTGATCGTTTCGCTGGTCGTGAGATTGGCGGTCGCATTTACGAACTGGTCCAGCTTGGGCGCAAGGTCCCGTCGGTCACGGGCGGTATGGTCGAGGTCTTCTTGCAACGCGGTACGTTCCACGAGCAAGAAGGGCTGGTGGGTAAGCGAGTTTGGAAGACCGACGATCCGAAACTGGCCCGTAGACTCCGGGCAACCTTTGAATCGCCAGACGCTCACAAACGTGTACCGGTGGACGTGCATGTGAACGTAACCGCCGGCCAGCCCATTCAAGTTACAGCGACCTGTCCCGATGGCACGCATCTTCAGTTTTCTTCGGACCATGTTACCGAGGCGGCTCGAAAGCACCCGCTGACCGTCGCCACTTTGGAAGAGCAGTTTGCAAGGCTAGGCGGCTCGGTCTATCAACTCGCAAAACTGGATGCCACGATTGATGGCGCGCCGATGGTGCCACTGAGCGTGCTGGGTGTTCTGCGAAAGCAGCTCATTGAACAACTAGACGCTGCCCGCGCAACGGTGACCCCTCGCGAATGTCAGCCGGAAGCGCTGGTCCCGCAGCTCTTGGACTGTATCCTGGAACTGGACGAAGAATTGCCAGAAGCAACCTCGTCCGCCCAAGCCAGGCTGATCGTCTTATGCCGATCCTTGCAACAGTTGGAGCAGACGTTGGCCTGCGGAGTGCGTGAAGTCATTGCCGATTTTCATGACCTCAGACAATATGCCCAAGCCGCCAAACTGGCACATGCCCAGGGTGCCAATCTATTGGTCTCTACGCTGCGCATCCACAAGCCCGGTGAAGACGGACTGTTTCGCATGTTGGCCAAGAGTGGCGCCGATGGTTGGCTGGTGCGCAGTCTGGCAGGTATCGAGTTCGCCTTGCGGGAACAGATTCCATTTGTCGCTGACTTTGCTTTGAACATTGCTAATCCATTAACCGCCCAACAGTTTATGGCTTGGGGTGCCAAACGGATTACCTTATCTTACGATCTCAATCGTGCACAATTGATACAGCTTGCCAGCTTTATCCCAAGCGCCTGGATGGAAGTAGTTATCCATCAACACATGCCGATGTTCCATATGGAGCATTGCGTCTTTTGCAGCACATTAAGTCCAGGGAAAAACAAGAGTGATTGCGGTCGTCCTTGCGATCGGCACGATGTCAAGCTGCGCGATCGCGTCGGCATGGAGCATGTATTGCATGCTGATATCGGTTGCCGGAACACGCTGTTTAATGCCCAGGCGCAGAGCGGTGCCGAAATTGTTCCCGATCTTTTGTCGCTGGGCCTGACTGCCTTTCGCATTGAACTGCTCCGCGATGCTGAGCCGGCTGAAACTGAGCAATTGATACAGCTTTACCAACAACTACTAACCGGCGAGCGTACCGGGGCCGATGTCTGGCGCACGCTGCGCGCGGACAATCGAGTCGGCGTGACGCGCGGAACACTCGACGGCCCCAAAAATCCGTTGGCCATTCTTTAGTTGCTGCGCAGCAGCCGAACTAACCCGCCCCGCTGGGAGGGTCGAAAAAACAGGCGCTACTGCAGCCTGTTTTTTCGGGGAGGGTGCGTGCGCCGCACAGACGAGTTCGCAGCGGAATACTTCATGCTT
>JADLDX010000099.1 GCA_020846515.1 Pirellulaceae bacterium | reverse complement strand
GAATTCGGGCGTACGCCGACCGTTGAGCTACCCAAGCCTGGTGCCAATGCCGGGACGACCAGCGGCCGCGATCACAATCATTACGGATTCAGCATGTGGCTGGCCGGCGGCGGCGTTAAAGGTGGCCACGTTCACGGCGCCACGGACGAATTTGGTTTTCAAGCTGTTGAGAACCGAGTCCACGTTCACGATCTTCATGCCACACTCTTACATTTGTTAGGCTTCGATCATACCCGTTTGACTTACCGATACGCCGGCCGCGACTTCCGTTTGACCGACGTTCAAGGACATGTCGTCCAAGACCTGATTGCTTAACGGCACTGTGGCATCTGGCAGGTTGATGGGCATTCAGGCACTCATGGGAGCCTCGTCATGACGAATCCTTATCAACCGCCGCCGTCGCCGCCAGATGAAGAACTGACGATACCCGGGTTCTTGCAAGACGAAGAACCGGTGGCTGAGTTAGATAGTTCTAACGATGTTCGGATTCGATTCTGGCAGGCAGTCCGGGCGTGGCGCGTGTTGCTAGGTATCTGCGTGATTTTCATGCTGGGAAATCTGTCCATACCCAGCCTGGTCTGGCGAGTCCAAGACCGGAGTTGGTTGATGTGGGGTGTTTTCTTTTGCGATGGCATCGTGGCATCGCAGATCGCGATTGTCGCTGGTTGGTTGGCCTATCGTGTGGAACGGTGGTCCCATCGTGCCATCGCTGGCACACTGCTGGTAGGTATGCTCTGTTCCTCTTTTGTGATCGGTTTGCAACTGGCTGAGAAGCCCAGCACGATGCCGATGGAGGCAGTATTCTTTTTCTACGCAGTGGCCTTTGCTGGCAGTGCAATGGTGTGGGCGGGTTTGGCTTGTGTGCGTTGGAGGTTTCCTGGCTTACTGGTCGGACCAGACGATGGTTACAGTTACACCCGCCGTGGGCCCTTGTCGCTGGTAACGATCTTGAGTGCCATGACAGTAATCGCTCTGATCGTCGCGATCATTCGGTCTATCTTGCCAAACAATAGCAGTATGCCGCCCTTTGACGAACTGTTCGCGCTAACGACGATCTTCTTGGTTTACAGTCTGGTCCTCTTCATGTTCGCTTTCTGGCTGGGCATTGATACCTTAAAGCCGCACCAAGTTTTTCTGTTGGTCTGGCTGCTTTTGGTGGCACTTCTGGCCGGTGGCTACGGCGTTATGGTGCTCGTGTCGTACATCCTGTCCTTTACTCCAGAGTGGCACGCCCAGATCGGCCTTTATGCATTCGCATTGGGCTTTGTCGTATCCGTGATCTTTAGCTTTCGACTCCTACGAGGCTTCGGATTCAGAATATTGGGCGTCGGAAGCTCGTAGCCACCGCTCGTAGCCACGTAGCCACCGCTGCCAAGCGGTGGAAGATCTACCGGAGACGCTTCCACCGTCTGGCGACCGTAGCCACCGCGGCCAAGCGGTGGAGAATCACCGATAACGCTTCCACCGACTGGCGACCGTAGCCACCGCTGCCAAGCGGTGGAGAATCACCAATAACGCTTCCACCGACTGGCGACCGTAGCCACCGCTGCCAAGCGGTGGAGAATCACCAATAACGCGTCCACCGTCTGGCGACGGGTGGCTACGGTGCCATGAGGTGCCAGATCCACTGGAGACGCTTCCACCGTCTGGCGACGGGTGGCTACTAGCTAATCGAGATACTGAAAATCCACAGAGGCCAAAACGCCATGGATAAGTCGCGTGACTATCTCAGATCTTGGTGAGCGACCAGCATCTAATTCTTCGATCAACTTGGTGGCGGTGTAGATCTCGATTTCGCTGGGCAACCGACCAAGGCAGCGTTGGAATACTTCATTGATCAAGTTTTGCCAATCAGAGCTCGCCATGTTTTCATTTCGCAGCCAGTCCAGTTCATAATCCAACCGCTGCTGCAGGCCGACCGCTCGGCTATGGACCCAAGGACTATTCAACAGTGCTAACGCTTGCGGTGAAACAACGCTCTGCGATCGTTGACCGATGGAAATACTTGGATTGGGAAAATCAAACGCTTCGTAAAGCTCAGGCAACGAATTGCGTAAGATCGGCTGATAGACGGCTCGTAAGTTCTCCACATGTCGGTAACTGTAGTCTTCCTTTAAGCCTGGACGCAACGTGGAGCGTGAACCTGGGATGACCAGTTCACCGCTGAGTACCAACATGGAATCGCGTATGGCTTCGACTGGGATGCGTTTGCGCATCGAGTGGCTCCATAGTCGATTCTCCGGGTCGAGCTCGCTGGCTTCTTCCGACCCCAAGCTACTGCGTCGATAGGCTGTTGAATTGAGCATCTGTCGCAACGCGTACTGAGGCGACCAATCGTGACGCATAAAGTCGCTGGCCAGAAAATCTAACAACTCAGGGTGTGTCGGTGTTTCGCCCGTGGTACCAAAGTTATCCACGGTCCGCACCAGTCCAGCTCCATAGGCCCAATGCCAGAGGCGATTCACCATGACGCGGGCGGTTAGCGGATGCCGCACATCCGCTAACCAGTCTGCCATTTCACGTCGACCACTTGTCTCCTCTGTCAACGCGGGCACGGGTTGGAAACTAGCGGCTTGAAGAAAACCACGCGGCGCGATGGAGCCCAAGTTATGGACGTTGCCCCGAATATGGACTGGCAGGTCCTTGGCGGGAAGCTTTTCCTCAATCGTGAGTGCCAGGGGGCGTTCCGCTAAGGCAGCCTCGAGCTTGACGCGCTCGGCCTTCAAACGTTTCAGTTCATTTTCCAAAGCTAAATCAACTGGTCGCTCGCCATTGTCTGCGTCCTTGGGCGATGCTTGACCACCTGCGATTTTAGCTGCCTTGGCGCCTGCTTTTCTAGCCGCTTTTCTATCGGGCTTTCCATCTGGCTTACCGTTTGCGTCTTTCCCAGTTTGCGCTACTGGGTTGGCTGACTGCTTCGCGTCAACATCTTCAATCGGCAAAAACTGAACTGCGTCGGCCACCACGTGCCCGTCGGCCTGTTCGTTGGATACTAGTACAAACGCCTGCCCATCTTTTTCAAAGCGGAACTCGCCCAGCGATATCCACAATCCGTCGATGGTCGGCGGCATGCGCTGATTGACCGACACCATTTTCTCACCATCTGCGCTGAATACGCGCACGGCTGCTTGAGAGGTTCTGTTCTCAGCGTGCGTATACGAGAAGCGCACCGTAGAAGAGCCTGGCGGCAAGGCCTTGGGTTCGAAGGTAACGGTCTTCGATATGTCCGCTTGACTCAGGTCATGAATGTAACCGGCCCCGACATAGGGTCCCACCGATCCAGATTCTTTCCACTCGCCAACTTTTTCGGCCTCTGTGTCATCGATGACGATACCGGGTAATGCACGCGCTTCGATGCTTTTCTTTCCGGCCGTTACTGGTTTTCGGCCGCTCTTCTTTTCCAGACTGGCCTCGGACAATTTGATACTCGCCAGTTGCTTTTCCATTTCGGCGAAACGAGCCTGATCAGCCTCCGCAACCGGCAAGGGCAACTCGATCCATCTGGAAACGTTCTCATGTTGCAACGCCTTGGCCGACTTCAAAATACCTGCCATGGCGTAATAATCGCGAGTGGGAATCGGATCGAACTTGTGATCATGACAGCGAGCACAACCGATCGTCTGACCCATGAAGACGCGACCGATGACATCCAACTGCTCATCGATGTAATCCATCTCCAATTGCTCTTTGTCTTGCTCTTCCAAGTTCGTATTGCCCAGCGCTAAAAAGCCGGTGGCTACGATCTGTTGGGACCGACGATTGACATCGGTGTGTTGGAGCAGGTCGCCAGCGATCTGTTCGCGCAGGAAGGTATCGAAAGGTCGATCTTCGGCAAAGGCTGTAATCAGGTAATCGCGGTATCGCCAAGCCTGCGACAATACTAGACCGCGCAGCGTCACCGATTCGGCATACCTGGCTACGTCCATCCAGTGCCTGGCCATCCGCTCGCCAAATCTCGGACTGGCCAATAATCGATCGACAGCCCGTTCGGCTCGATCCGGTGACGTATCGTCAGCAAAGGCATCGAGTGCTTCCGGAGTTGGTGGCAGGCCATGCAGATCAAACGTTAAACGTCGCAAGAGACTCCGCGGGTCTACCTCGCCTGTTGGCTCGATATCCGACTCTGCAAGTTTGCTCAGTAAGAATGCGTCAATTGCGTTGCGTGCATCATGCATGGCAGGCAGAGCAGGCACTTTCGGCTCAGTGACCGGCCTGTAAGACCAATGCTCTTGCGCTCTCTCCACGCTCAGCCCACTGGCTTTGGCCTTTCCAACTGGTTCGACATCGCGCGGATCGACTGCGCCGTCAGCGATCCATTGTTTGAAGTGCTGGATAACATCCGCTGGCAAGCGACCATCTGGGGGCATTTTCAGGTCGGGCTCGGCGTACTCCATGGCCTTCAGAAGTCGGCTAGCATCGGGCTGTTTCAAGTCGATGGCTGGGCCCGAATCACCCCCACGCTGCCAACCTGGTTTAGAGTCCAAGACCAGTCCGCCACTAGACTCTGTGGCAGCCGAGTGGCATTCGTAACACTTTTCGACCAATACAGGCCGAATTTGCTTCTCGAAGTATTCCAAGTTCTTCGCCTGGACATCGGTCGGGTCATCGGCGATCGTTGGCGATATCCATGCAGCGGCCAACAGGAAAGCGGCAGGCATCGAACGGGAACAGACATTTAGCCGGGCTGATTTACGTGTAGTCGTGGTCATAAGAATTTCGGGGGTGGGAGGCCAACCTTGGTTCTTTCCCATTATAGCTGCAGGCGGCGCATTTGGCCTACCGGGGCCCGATTCTGGCTTGGCGCGGTGCACAGACTCGCTTTTCACATTTTTTTTTGCTATCCTGGAGACTCCCTACCTGTGACTGCCCCCCGCCGTTTAATGACAACCTGTCATCCATCCGAAGGAACGCTGTATGGTTCGTCGCTCAACGACCGTTGCTCAAGTACTCTGCCGCCATAGGCTACTGCATTGTCTTTGGGGCTTGAGTATCACACTTGTATGCCCACCCTTTATCTCGGCCGATTTGGCTGCTGCTGATGCACCCACAGGGGAAGCATCACAAGCTGCCAGTGCTGCAGAAGGCACTAAGCCAAGCGCAGCGCCGGTGTTTGTGCGTTTGGAAGTGTTCCCCACGAAGATTTCGCTTGGCGATTCACGGGCGACTCGGCAAGTGGTGGTTTCCGCCTTTGATGCCCAGGGGCGAGTCTACGATGTAACCGATCAATGCAAACTGGCTTTGGCTGATACGAAGGTGGCTGTACTTGAGTCCACACGAATGCGGCCAGCTCAAAACGGGCAGACCTCTTTGACGGTGACCCTGGGTGAGCTGACGCAGAATGTACCGGTCGAAGTCAGCACCCTCGAAGTCTCCAAACCGATCGCGTTTGAAAGCGAAGTCTTGGTGGCACTGTCCAAGCAAGGCTGTAACTCTGGAGCTTGCCATGGTTCCCCCAGCGGCAAAGG
>JADLDX010000098.1 GCA_020846515.1 Pirellulaceae bacterium | reverse complement strand
TGATCACCGGACTTTATCCGACCCAACACGGTGTCACAGGCAACGATGTCGACGGGACCAACAATCGAGCTGCGTTGGACGCACCAGTGCGTGAGCAGTTTCATCGTCATCCGAATTTCATTCGACTGCTTACGAACAACGGCTACCTCTCGCATCAATCGGGCAAATGGTGGGAAGGCTCGTTCCGGGACGGCGGCTTCACTGACGGTATGACGCACGGCGACCCTAAGCGTGGCGGTCGCCATGGCGATGCGGGACTCAAGATCGGTCGCGAGGGCCTAGCACCTATTACCAACTTCATCGACTTGGCGGTGAAGCAGGAAAAACCGTTCTTCCTCTGGTACGCGCCGTTCTTGCCTCACACGCCGCACAATCCGCCGAAGCGGTTGCTCGAGAAATACTCGACTGCTGGCCGAGCTGGGGACGTTGCCAAATACTACGCTATGTGTGAATGGTTTGATGAAACCTGTGGACAGTTGTTCGATCACTTGGACCAACAGGGGCTGACCGAGAACACGCTCGTGATATTCATTTGCGACAATGGTTGGGCCGCTCGGAGCACCAATGCCAATGACCCTAACCAGAACGCGTGGGGTGATTTTGCACTGCGATCCAAAGGGTCACCTTACGAGAACGGTATACGCACGCCCATTCTGGTATCGTGGCCCGAACGGTTGCAGCCGCTTCGCTGTGCGGAGTTCGCTCATGCCATCGACCTGTTTCCGACGATCACCGCCGCGGTCGGTCTCGACACTCCCGCTAATCTTCCCGGCATCAATCTTATGGACGCCAACGCGAGGCAGCAGCGCAAGCGAGTTTTTGGTGTCACCCATTCGATTCACAACCTGACCGTCGGTAATCCGAACGACACTTTGCAATACCTTTGGTGCGTGGAGGACCAATGGAAACTCATCCAGCGTTTTCACGGCAAGGACACGACCAAGTATAAAAACGTCCATACGTGGGACACCGCTCCGGCCAGGCTCTACAACATCAAAGCTGATCCCGGAGAGCTCAGCGACATGGCTGCGCAGCATCCAGAGATTGTCGCCCGTTTGACGCGGGAGATCGAAACATGGAGGCAACGTTAAATGGGACCAGGTCTATGAAGAAGCCAAGGGTACGTGAACCAAGTTCATATCAGGCAAGAACATAGGGGCAAGAATATGTTGTGCCGATCATCATTTTCCTGCCCCATCTTCATGCCAATCATCAATGGTTGCCCTAATCATTTATGGGTATCTTATTCGTGACGATTGATCATGATTGTATTGGGTGCAACCCCCGTTGGGACTTTGGGACATGTGGCGTGGCCGCCCCAGGGCTATGGAATACAACGCTGTTGGCGTAAAGAGGTTCCACGATAGCGATTCTTTTTCAGTTTTGTCCGAGATGAAACGCGAGCGGTGGCATTTATATAATCAGTCGCCTTGATGAAGTGCGCTTGAGACAGAAAGAGCCGCCAAGTGTTACCACCTGAAGTACTCGCTCGACTTTGGGATCAGCATGCAGACCGACTGCTGCTCATAGTCCGCGGGTTTGGTGAGCCGGCGGAAGATGCCGTTCAGGAAGCTTTCTTGAGTTTGTCGGCGCAGAATAAAGCACCTGAGGAAACGCTCGCCTGGCTTGTTCAAGTCGCGCGCAATCAACTGCTGCAGTGGTGGCGTGCCGATGAGCGGCGACAGCGTAGGACGGTAGAACGCTCGAAATCGACGAATTGGTTCAGCGACGGCCAACTTGATGACAAGCTCGATGCGGAAACTGTTTCCAGAGCCTTACAGCAGTTGCAACTTGAAAAACGCGAGCCAGTCATGATGCACATATGGGGCGGCTTGAATTTTGAACAGATCGCCAAAATTCTCGGAACCTCCCACTCGACGGCCCATCGACGTTACCAGGCAGCCATGGCAGAACTGAAAACGCTATTTGCTGATTCCGAACTCAAACGGGACTCCAAAGAATGAATCTCGAAGACCACAGCCCTGAGGACCGCCAGCAGATCGACTCTTTGGCCGGCAAACTGGCCGAACTCCGACCGATTTCGGCTGCAAGCCTTCAGGCACACACCTTTTATCGCGCAGGCATGCAGGCGGCTAAATCGGAACGCAAGCCGGTTCGCGCCTTCCGGAAGCTCACATTTGCAGCAGTGGCTCTCTTGTTCGTTAGCTCAAGCTATGCGTCGTACCTGGCAGGTCTGGCACAGAGCGAAAAGGACAATGTTGCTGCCACCGCTCCAGAAACGAAGAGTGACCAAGACGAGCAGATTTCAGTATCCATAGCGGCAGAGGTGGACGGCTCTAAAACTGCGGTAGCGCACGAATCAGCCGCCAAAACAACCGACAGCCTCTTGACCTCATCCATGTCGGATTGGTTTCCATTGCCTCGATTCACTCCGGAAGACTTTATGAAAAGGGTCGAGGCTCGCACGGCGCCAGGCCGGGTGAACAACGACGCAAACGATACGCGCCAGGGCAAAGAGCAAATCGAAAAGCTCTTGCGCGAGCTTCAAGGGCCTCCATCGCCATCTCCACTTCGTCGTTGGCTCTCGATGTGATCATCTT
>JADLDX010000097.1 GCA_020846515.1 Pirellulaceae bacterium | reverse complement strand
TTTTTCGACCCTCCCGAAGGGAGGGTTAGTTCAGCCGACCCTACCGCAGCTTCGCAGCGGGAGGTTTAGTTACTGAGCGGTCCAGCCGCCGTCGACGGCCAGCATGCTGCCCGTGACATAGCTACTGGCAGCGCTGGCCAGATAGATGGCTGCGCCTTGGATCTCCTTCATATGACCCCACCGCTTCATGGCCGTCGCGCCCAAGATCGAGACCTTGGTTTCTTCCGTATCGGCAATGGGTATGTTCATTTCCGTCAGAAACGGGCCAGGGCAGATAGCGTTGCAGGTAATGCCGAAGGGCGCTCATTCAATGCCCAGTGCTCGCGTCATCTGCACGACCGCGCCTTTGCTACTGGTGTAGGGAGTACGATTAGCCAGGCCGACCAGGCCAAGCGCACTGGCCAGGTTGATGATACGTCCATAACCAGCGGCCTTCATGGGCACCGTGACACTGCGGGCCATCAACCACACGCCACGCACGTTGGTGCGTATGACGTCATCAAACTGAGTTTCATCCAGCGTATCGATGGGACCTCGAATATTGATACCCGCGTTATTGATCAAGATATCGATGCGTCGCCAGCGAGCCATGGCCGCTTTGACCAGGTTCTGAACCTGCGTGGCATCGGTCACGTCCGCGGCATGTCCACATGCATCCACGTCGTAGTGCGAAGCAATCTCGTGAGCCGCCTCGATAGCCTCCGCCCCGTTACGACTGACCAACATCACTCTGGCACCAGCGGAAGCCAAGCCAGCCGCCATGGCCAACCCCAAGCCTTTGGAACCACCCGTCACCACGGCTGTGCGTCCGTCTAAACGAAACTGAGCAATACCCGGTAAATCATCGGCCAAACTCATAAGCAATTGCTTTCGGGAGGAAGAACCCAAAGAACTTATAACCAATAACTAAGAACTAAGAACCATGAACTACGAACTAAGAACTACGTAAGCTTCTGCAAATCCGCGCGACTGTCTTCATAGGTTTTGTTGTACGCCAACACCGCGGCATCGGGTGTCACGCCCCAATTCTGGCAAGCATGGCGATAGAGTTCGGGCCACCAGTTCTGATGCTGCGTGAGACCACGATCCAGATAGTCGCGCCAATGACTGACGACCTTCGTCCAACAACGATCGCCATAGGCCAAGGCTTCCTGGAGCGATTTGTATCGCGGTACATACCAGCGACGTCCGATCTGCGCGTGGAGCACTTCATCGGCCCAGTCGAAATCCTGAAACAGTCCGGACAACGCATCACCGCTGGCCAAGCCCACTTCCCACTCATAGCGTTTACCGCTGCGTGGCATCAGCCCTTGCTCGATGAAGAACAACACACCGTGTCGTTCACGAGCGTCTAGCTGTGTATTGAGATTGCGCGACCAGGTGAAGTTGATCGGGATGTTTCGCCAATCCAGGCCTTGAGAAACGAAACCGACTTCGCCCATCATGGCATGTCGCGCTTCGTCCCACAGTTGCCGACTCATCTCGGCATGAAACTCCCATGGTTCAGCATCGCGCAGGTCGTGCAGGATGCTAGCCATCATCTCGGGTACATCGATTTCGCGAATGCGTTTGTAGTACATCATCAGCGTCTTGGCCCGAGCCGGGAACGATTCGTCGTACAGGAACGCCTCGGGGTTCACGCCCGCATTAAATGGATCTTGGAATCGTTCATCGCGCTGCGGTTGGCCTTGATAAACATAGGGTTGGCTGGACTCTAGCGGAGCAGGCACTTCTCCTTCAGCCGGCTCGGTTGCATCAAGTTGCCCGGCGGCCTTCATGCATTTTTCCAATGCACACAGCCACTGTTCCGCGCTGACTCGATCCTCTTGAGTGACCAGGCAGGCAATAGCCTGCTGACCATACTGCTGGACATCGGACAGCTCGAAATGAATCAGTCGGGCCACGCGGACCGTCGGTGCATCAGCCAAGGGATGCGCCTGCGTTCGTAAACGATCGCAAGCCGACAGAATGGCGGGCAAGAGCAGCTCATAAACGCTCAACAACAAGTTCGCAGTCGTCCTACTGGCTCGCACTTCATCCATCAAACGTTCCAAGCCCGGATGAGGCACTTTATCCAGGCCCAAAGGTGGCTCACGCATCTCACTGACTCGACTACGAATCAGCGTGACCTGTTCAGCACATAAATAAGCATGATGACTCAGCGCCATCTTCAATTCGTAAATGGGCTCGCTGGTGATTCGTTCCGTGAAAGTTTCATGCAGGCGTTTGAGAACGTAGTGCAGTCGCTTCAAACGCTTAACACTCTCCTCGACACTCCACTGACTGGCAGCAGCCTCGTCGATAGTCGACAATCCAGCCAAGGCTGGCAGTCCTTTGTAGGATTGGTAGCTACCCGGCTGCAAGTGATGACTCATGACCGTTATGCTTTAAGTATGTTTAGGCATGGATATGTTAGGCAGTGATTCCAGCAGTATAGTGAGCTCCCATGTATGATACCATCGTCACCGCGCCGGGCAGTTTGGGTGATGTGAACCCACTGATCGTGATGGCGCAAGGCCTGCAAGCCAAAGGCAGGCGCGTCGTGGTCGCCACCGCCGAGCGTTATCTGCCTTTGATTGAGCGCGCGGGCTTGGGTGCGGGCATGCTGGAGTGCGAAAAGAACTTTGCAGCAGTCGTCAACAATCCCGATCTATGGCATCCGCGGAAAGGCATGAAACTGGTGCTGGGCGCCGTCGGCCAAGAGCGTATGCAGGAGCACTACGCTTGGATCGCCAGCCAGTATCAGCCAGGCAAGACATTGTTGGTCAGCCACGTACTGGATTTTGCCGGCCGAGTCTTCCGCGATGCGAACCCGTCGGTTCCCTTTTGCAGCGTGTTGCCTGAACCGGTCATGCTC
>JADLDX010000096.1 GCA_020846515.1 Pirellulaceae bacterium | reverse complement strand
GCCCACGCTGCCGCGGGTCGACCCTCCCGCTGCTACGCAGCAGGAGGGTTAGTTTAAATACTTCACGCTTTGGTTAGCACATCCGGCCCTCCCCGCCCACGCTGCCGCGGGTCGACCCTCCCGCTGCTACGCAGCAGGAGGGTTAGTTCCGCTGCTTCGCAGTGGGTTAGTTCCCGGCGCGGGTTTTGCTGTTGCTAATGCGCTTTGGTGCATAGAATGATTAATAGAGAGACCAAGACCAGCGTGCGTCGTTACTTTTTCCGGGGAGTGTGCGTCATGGTGCGAATAGCGGCTTCTTTCGTCTTTTTGAGCTGGGCTTCTTCAGCGATCGCGCAGTTCGGCAACTCGAACTTCGGTACCAATGTGAACGACTTCGGCAATGCGGGCGGCTTTGCGACCGGCAGTGGCTTCAGCAACGGCAGTACTGGTTCCAACTTTAACTCCGCACCCTTCGGTAGCTCGCGCGGGCGCGTTAGCAGTAATAACGGCTACAACTTGGGTTCCAATATCGGCGCGTATTCTGGTTCATCGATGGGGTTCCAGTTGAATTCACCCCAGAACTCTTTTGGAGGAGTCAACGGCGGATACTCGCTGGGCGATGGTTCCGCCATGGCTAACAACTTGAATGGCTTCGTTGGGCCGAGTATTGGCTTCGGCTTCAACCCTCTCAACGTGGACCCAACCGGTGGCTTGTTATTCAATAGTGCGCGTGATAACGCGCTCAACAATGCGCTCAATGACACTTTGGGTGGCACGTTTTATGGTGGCGCTCCATTTGGATTACTGCCGGGGGCGATCGCACCTGGCTTCATAGCCCCAGGTATGGTGGCCCCTGGCATGGTGGCCAGCGGCATGTTTGCCCCAGGCATGCTCGCGCCAGGGATGCTCGCGCCAGGGATGCTCGCACCGGGCATGTATGCGCCCGGGATGATGAACGATGGACTGGCGACTGGCATGGCCGCTGAGGCCGCGTTGGGTGCTTTGCAGTCTCAGGGTGGCGATTCTGCCGCCATGTCTACCCCTTCAACCCCGCCTAAAATTAACTATCAAGTCCTACCGGAGGCGAACAATAGCCGTGCCGCCAACCAACCATCTGCTATTGGGCAAAGATCCACTCAATCAACAGCTCAATCAACAACGCGAGCAAGCGCGCAGGTGCTGCCGGTCAGCAGCCCTGCGGCTCGGCAGCTAGAGGAGCGCGTACGGCGCATCAGGCCTCGGGCCAGCTTTCAACAGGTGACTGTTTTGTTGGCGGGTCGAACGGCAGTCCTGCGAGGTTACGTGCCTACCAAGGCCGCTGCTGAACTGGTTGAAAGGATGGTGGCCTTAGAGCCCAACGTCAACTCCGTCGATAATCAGCTCACCTATCCCGAGCGACGTGCCGCACCAACTGCGACGCCAGCTACTGCAAACGGGCCTTGAGGGCGTCGATCATAACGTGGGCCGAAAACCGTGGGCTAGCGCCCTGCGGCTGATCAGCCGCAGCGCGCTAGCGTCCGGTTTAGTCCGACTAAAGACCGACGCCGCCTTGAGAAACGCCGCTACCTTGTTTGGGCGAGATACTCTCAAAGGCTCATTTCATTAACTTCAATGATGCATCAATCAATAAAGTGCCGGTCTTTTCGCCGAGCGAAGTTCGGCTGATGTACTCGTAACGTTTGAAACTATTGAAATCAACTTCGGTCAGAATGTAGCCAAAGGCATCGTTGGTAAGTCCCAGCAACATCTTGTTTGGGCTATGCATTTTGCGTTTAAGGTAAAAGCCGATGTTGGGCAGAGCTTCGCCAGGTATGGTCAGCATCTGGGTGTCGCCGATAGTTACCAGATTTACGCGGCTCTGGATCGTTCGGTCCGCGTTATGCGGATACTTGAGCGGTGAGGCTTGGATGACTTGCCAAAGCGTATCGTTGTCAACTGGAAAGGTGATGTTAACACTCTGGCAGCGCAAGGCGGGGCCGGTTTGAGTCTGGGCAGATTGGATTAGTCGCAGGGATTCGCTGGCCAGCGTTTCACCGATGCGAATGCACTCATCCCAGGTCCGTTTGTCATGCCAATAGCCGCGAACAGAGTCTTGTGGTCGATCGAGGTCGCGATTGTCGGCAGTGACCATGCCTCCTTGAGCACCGTTGAAGAAGATTGCGATACCGCCCGCGTCCTTCTCAAGCTTATCGCACAGTGGGCCTATCAAGTCCGGGCTGACAATGCCCTGCCCTGCTCCTAAGACTTCGGGATGTACAGCATAGTTGACCAGGGTGCCGATCACGCTGCCGCTACTATCCGCAAGCTGCAACACAGCGAGACCGCGATCGTATAAGTCAGGCGCATAATAGTTATAGGCGATGCGCCCCTCTGCCTGACCAGTAGCCGATTTCATATGTGCCGGTTCAAGCTCTGCATATGCCGCTTGAATGGCTTGAGCGGCCTGCTGGCAAACGAAATCGATGTACTTCAAGTCGCCCGTGTGACCGCCTTGCCCGTCTGGGAACGCATAACAATCAGGCGCGCTGTGCGTGTGCGTGGAACCAATGAGAATATTGTCAGCTGGTATCTGCGGTACTTGCGCGCGGACTCTATCCGCCAGCACGGAGGGAAAGCCGAGCAGGTCCAGAGCGAGAAAGGCCACTGTCGTATTGCCTTGTCGCAAGACCATGGCGCGGGCCATCAATTCGCCTCGCTTGGAATTGGCCGGTGCCGTCGGACCGAGGCCGCCGGAAATTGGTATCAGAGGATCGGGAGTGATGATGCGTTTGGCAGCACCCGCCTGCAACTCTTGACCGCACAGCGGTAAGCAGGTCATGACTGAGACGGCCAGAAAGAACAAGACCCGGTAGGTAACTGACAGTGCGCTGCGTATCATGATCCATAAACCCGTGGTTGACTAACGTGAAGTGAGCTTCTCAACCTGTTTAATGACGTTGAAGTAACATCATCTTAGGGTAACACACCACCGTAGCCACCGTAGCCACCGTAGCCACCGTCGCCAGACGGTGGATTTCGTCTCTAGCCCAATCCACCGTCTGGCGACGGGTGGCTACGGGTCTAGTTACTGGCCATTAAACGATTGGTCGCGCAGACCGTCATCAAAGCTCGAATCGGTTGAATTCTCCAAGCTGCCGGAGAGCAACCACTCTTCGATCGATGCACCGGTCTTTGCTAAATCGGT
>JADLDX010000095.1 GCA_020846515.1 Pirellulaceae bacterium | reverse complement strand
TTGAGTCATCCACCGTCTGGCGACGGGGGCTACGTACGGGCGACGGTGGCTACTGAGCGGTTACGCGAGGGCGGCGTAAGCTTGCGATACGTAGTCGATTCCCACATCCTCTATCCAGGCCTCTCGCAAACGGCTGAAGGTGGAGTGAGTTGTGGCATCTGCGAAAATCGTATCATCTAACTGACTAACTGCCCACAAGCAGCCCGAAGAGCCGGTCAACATGAGGGCTTCTGCGGCTTGTGCAGCCGCCCGTGTGATATGTCGATATCCAATCGGGATACCAAGTTGTTCGGCTAGTCGAAGTGTGCGTCTGAGACTCAGGCCATGCAGCACCGAATCAATGGGGGGTGAAATTAGTTGGCCAGCCTCCACCATCAGGATATTGGCCACGGAGGATTCGGTCACATAGCCATCAATCGAGAGCATGGCCGCACCGGCATAGGGTAAAGAGCTGCGAGCCGCTGCTTGATCGGCCAAATAGTAATGCAATCGGCTGCGCGTCTTTAGGTGTGTGGACCAACACTCGCCAGGTACATTGCGAGTGTCGGCAGTGATCAGCGCTTGACCATAACGATACCAGTGAGCCAACTGTGCCCAGTGCAAGTCGACTGAATGCACGATGACAGTCGGACTGCGCTGGCCGGCTGGCGAGCCAGTTCGACCGGGCGTTAGCAAAATAACGATGGCAAAATCTTCCGCCGTGTGGGCTGGTCGATTGCGCTCAACACATTCCATAACCAGCGACTCGGTCAAGCAATCGGGCCACTGGATGCCGAGCACCTTGGCGCTATCTCGAAGTCGATCCAAATGGGGACCGACGTCTAGAGGCTTACCGCCGACAGTGCGCAGACGTTCCACCAGCGTGGCCCCTTGAACAAGTCCCCAGTCTTCCAGCGATAGAGAAACGCTTGCCAGAGGAGTCCAATGGGCTTCGGTGGATTGGTAGAGCGAGTCAGAGGTTGCGCTATTTACGGACAGGCCACCCATACAAAACGCCATGCGTGGATGGGCAGCCAGTTCCAATGGAGATTGCATCGTGCGATGCGTCACTTTCCAAGCACGTTGTCGAGCGCCGTGTTGTAGGCACTACAGTGCTGATAGTAGTTCATTTCATCGTGTGAGGTCCCGACCGAGTCGCCACAATCATATTGTGCAATCCGCTGGTCGTCCTGCAAGGGCTGAGTAGCCCTGGGATCGGCCAGGCCGGAAAAGCCGGCGGCGATGGGTGTGGAAACTCTGTCCAGAAAGCGGACCCGACGCAACACGGGGTCACGAGAATTATAAATATTGACCAGCTTTTCAACATTTTGCATGGCCATGCCATACTCGCGGCCGCTTACCAACCAGGTACGATCAAACGCGGGAGCTACGAAACTAACATGTACTTGTCGTGGCGTCCCCCAGACGGGCGTAGATCGACCTTCCAATTGTCCGCCGCTGACCAGGTGCAGCCCCCCGCCAACAACCCGTCCGCCAAAGCTGAAACCTAAGATTCCCAGCGGAGAGGTTTCAGGAATACGATTTAGAAAGTGACCGAAGTAGTACGTATCTATGTTAGAGCGATCTGCTTTTTCGTAAACGTCGCGCAGAGGTCGACCGTCGCGTTGACTGGGCCATGAATAGATAATGAACCGAATGGGTTCGTCAGCCCGACGCGCCGCTCGGTTATAAACATAGGAAGCACGACCTCGCGTATTTTCTTGAGTCATCCAATTACCGTGCGCATAGATGATCGTGCGCATGGCAGGTTGCAACTGAAAACTGGTCTTGAGAGCCGACTCGTCTGTCGTGCGCCAGCCCTGGGCGCAATGGAACTGGGTGACTCGAAAGGTAACCGGATCCAACGTCACACATTTGCCCAAGTCAGGCAGACATCGACTACTGACTTCCCATAGTTCGTCACCACTCCGCAATCGTGGAACATCGTTGGCATGGGCAGACGGGCTGGTCGCGGCGCTGCCTAAAGAGATCGCGACCATGGCGAGCATTGACAGGATCGCGTGAAAACGCGCCACCCCGAGGTTTGGCTGTGCCCAGATTTGAAGAGTGCTTGACAGCATGAATCTAATAACCGGAAGGCCTGAAGTGACGAATTGAAACCATAGTGGTCGGGGTTGGGTTGGGCGACTGGGCAACCCCGATAACCGATTCCATTGTAATTACTCATACGCGTGGTAGTGAAACACCTCCCGGGAGGCGTTTCAGCCTGTCTAGAAGTGAATCGGCGATGCAACTGGTCAGCATGCGAGACGTTGCAAAAATTCATCATGTTTCGTTTGCACATCGAAATATGCAACGTAGATTTGTTCGGCCAGGAATTGAACCTGCTGTTTAGTCGAACTTTGCACACGGGGAAACAAATCATGAAGAAGCTGTTTGTATTGGGAATGTTGTTGGCGATGTCCACCGGATGCGGTCGCGGTTGGTTTCCACATTTGTTTCGCGGTGCTCCATGCAACGGACTTTGCAGTGCACCGGCTCCTACGCTGCAAGGCGGCTGCGAAAACTGCCCCACGGCCAGTGGTTACGGCGCATACGACGAAGGCATGGCACATGCTGGTGAGACCTACATCGACAATGGCGTGATCGGCTCGGCACCGGTTCAAACCTTTGAAACGATTCCTCAAGGCGTACCCCAATTGCCAACCATCGGTGCACCCGGCAAGTAATGCAGCTGTGCGGCCGCACATATCGAAGAGCGATGGTAAACTAGTTAGCGCGTATAACTTCTTTGCAATCACTCAAGCGGAAAACCATTCGGTATGCGTGGCAAGACAGATGGACCTTGGTATCAGGACGGCCTGAGTTTCACTTGTACACAATGTGGACAATGCTGCAGTGGTGCCCCCGGTTACGTGTGGGTCACCGCAGCTGAAATTCTGGCCATGGCCAGCGCGATGAGCATGGACGAGTCGGCATTTCGCGATAAGTTTGTCCGCCGAGTTGGTGCGCGGGAAAGTCTGATTGAGTACTCCGATGGGGATTGCATCTTTTTGGATCCCCAGACTCGCGGTTGTATGGTCTATACGGCTCGACCATCCCAATGTCGTACCTGGCCGTTTTGGGATTCCAATCTGCGGAGTCCGTCAGCCTGGAAAAAGACCTGCGAAGTGTGTCCGGGCGCGGGAGAAGGTAAGCTCTACACATTGTCCCAGATCGAGATGGCTCGCCGAAGTTCTATGGATGTGGACGATGACTGACGGGCAATTTTTTTCTGTCCGCCGTTTTTCTGTCTTCTTCCGGCCTAACCAGGCTGGGGATTTACTGCAACGCTGTGAAGCATGTTTGCTCGTGAAACCCGGCATTTACAGCGGTTGGGCGCAAGCCCTCCGGTTCCTATAACTACCGGGAATGTACCGGACGGCTTGCGCCGTTCCGCTTCTAAAATGCTTCACAGATATACCGGCTTACCAATAGCGCTCGACGACAATTTGCCCGGGGCTTTTGGCTCGATGTCGCTTCAAGCCGCGTTCTTCGAGCATCTTTTCTGTTTCGCTGAGCATATCTGGATTGCCGCACATCATGACACAGGATTGAGTCGTCAACGCCTGGTCGGCCAAATTTTCCAATGAACCATTGGCAATGCAGGTGGTGATACGTCCACTGAGTGATCCGGGCACGTCTTCTCGAGAGACAACTGAAATCGACGTGAACCGTCCACCATATTTAGCGCGATAAGATGCCAGTTCTGATTGGTAAGCCAAATCGTTTTTATGCCGAACACCATGGACAAAGATAATGCGTTCATATCTTTGCCAAGGCTCGGCCGTCCGCAACATAGCGATGTACGGGGCGATGCCTGTGCCGGTGGCCAGCAACCAGAGCGACTTGGCATCGGGGCTATGGCTAAGTGTAAAACTACCGGCGGCTTTTTCAGATACTTCAACCGAGTCGCCCGGGTTCAACTTCCATAGATGAGGAGTCAAATGCCCATCCTCAACTAACACGATAAAAAATTCGAGCGTCGAGCCAAACGGCGAAGCCACGCTGTACGGACGATTGACTCGTTTTCCATCAAGCGTTATACCCAATTGCAGAAACTGCCCCGCTTCGAACGGTGCGACCGACGATGCAGAGATCGAAAGCGTGAATAGGCCAGGCGCCCAAACGACTTTGCGTTCGACGGTCGCATTAATCCAGTGCATACGTGACCAGGACTTTCTATAGATTGGGGTCGAAGCCTACGCGGGTTGCGTCAAGATACCGTCTGCGTACCCCTATGTCTACCTTTGGGTCGCGCTAACCCGCCTTACTGCTTCGCAGCTTTGGCTGAACCTGCTGGTGGCACAAGCTGCCCAACAGTGGGCCTCAGGCGTACTCGCTCGTTCAATGGCTGATACATGGCAGGCCGAAGAAGTAGGCCTGCGGCTGGTGGTGGAACAGAATACAGTAGGCCTGCGGCTGAGGGTGGAACAAAAAACACAGTACGCCTGCGGCTGACTGTTAAACGAATAGTACGGTACGCCTGCGGCTGACTGTTAAACGAGCTCAATTTTGGCTGACTATGACCGTCGTTTCCGAGACGACGGGATATTGACCGTCTTTGGTCAGCGTTGCGCGGATCGTCAGTGGGTATTCGGGCTTGGTTAGCAGCGTGGTGTTTATATCGATAGCAAACTCACAACGCGAAATATCGTGAGCATAACTTTGGGATGCGGCTGAAAAAGGGGACGCTGCATGCTGGTCCGTTACCAGCGTCAACGTCAACGGCTGGACCAAGGACGCATCGCGGTGGACGATCACGGGAATTACGAATCGGCTCATCGGCTTGATGGCAATTTCTGATTGTTCGGTCGTGATCTTCAGCAGCGCTCCGATTGGCAGAAATCCCATTCTCGTTTTTTGTCGAGAGACACTGTAGCGCAAGTTGCCCTGTGGATCAGCCACTTGAGCGACACCGTTGACGACCATCCGAGAAGTCCGCGTTGTTTCCAACCACTCGGGCAAAAACACTGGATACAGAACACGACTAACCGTAGGCCCCACACGCAAGTCGGGCCCGGTAATGCCCTGAATGTGCCTGCCCTGCATGGACGTCATTTCCAAAAGAATTTCTC
>JADLDX010000094.1 GCA_020846515.1 Pirellulaceae bacterium | reverse complement strand
GGGCGCTGGCATTTTTGTGCTGGTCAAGACTTCCAACCCCGGTAGCGGCTTTCTGCAAGATCTACCCTGTGCGGAAGGTCACCTCTACGACCGTGTGGCTGGAACCGTCGAAAGCTTATCGTCGTGCACCAAGGGCTCGTCAGGTTACGGGATTGTTGGCGCTGTAACCGGCGCAACCTATCCGCAAGAACTCGCGGACCTCCGAGCCAAGATGCCTAGCGCTTGGCTGTTGATTCCCGGCTACGGCGCACAGGGTGGCGGTGCTGAGCACGTGCGCGCTGGTTTCGATCACCAAGGCTTGGGAGCCATTGTCAATAGTTCCAGAGGCATCATCTTTGCTTATGGAAAGCCAGAAACCGCTGGTCTCGATTGGCAGACCTCTGTACGCCAGGCGGCTCAACAGATGAAAGACGAATTGCGCTGACTCTCAAAAGCGGCTTGACTCCGTTTGCTCGATTTAGCTACTTTACCAACACGTTGGTAGTCACATGCCACGTGGTTACCCAGTTGCTCCCCAGCCGATCAAGGAAGATCGCCATGACCCAAGGTAATACAGCGCCGCCGGTACCACTATTGGATGTTAACCGAGGCAATCATCAACTTCGCGATGAGATACTCGCCGCCATCACTGCCGTGGTGGACAGCGGTCGTTTTCTGCATGGTCCCGATGTCTCCGCGCTGGAGTCGGACATAGCCAAAATGTGCGCCGTGCCGCATGCCATCGGCTGCGCTTCGGGCAGCGACGCATTGCTGCTGGCCCTCATGGCCCTGGAACTGACCGCTGGAGATGAAGTCATTGTCCCCAGCTTTACCTTCTTTGCGACAGCTAGCTGCGCAGATCGACTGGGTTGTAAGCTGGTCTTTGTCGATATCGATCCGCGCACTTATAACATGTGCCCGGACGCTTTGGCTGCGGCCATAACTCCACGGACGCGCGCCATTATTCCGGTCCACTTGTTCGGTCAATGCGCGCGCATGGATGAAATCTGTCGAATCGCCGATCGGCACGATATTCCCGTTATTGAAGACGCTGCACAGGCGATTGGTGCGGCCTATCACGGACGGCCTGCCTGCAATTGGGGTAGCATGGGTTGCTTAAGCTTCTACCCAACCAAGAACTTGGGCGGCTTCGGCGACGGTGGTATGTTGACCGCACGCAATGACCACGTAGCTGATCGACTGCGCCTCCTGGCCTCTCACGGCATGCGTCCTCGATACTATCACCAGGTTGTAGGTATCAATAGTCGCCTGGATACGATTCAAGCTGCCGTGTTAGTTGTCAAGCTTCGCAAATTGAACGATTACACCCGAGCTCGACAAGCCAACGCCGCTCGCTATGCAGAGCTGTTCGCGCAGGCAGATCATGCAGAGCAGTTCAGCTTGCCATACCAAGACCCAGCCGCGCATCACGTTTGGAACCAATTCGGCATACGCGTGACCGGCGGACAGCGCGATGCGCTCAAGGCTTACTTGCAACAACAAGGCATTGGTTGCGAAGTCTACTATCCTGTGCCCCTGCACGAACAAAAGTGTTTTCAACACCTCGGCTTCGCTAGCGGCAGCTTACCGGAAACCGAACGCGCATCACAAGAGATTCTGCACCTGCCCATCTACCCAGAGATGCAAGTCGCAGAGCAAGATCGTGTGGTCTCCTGCATCCGTCAGTTCTATCAACAAGCCTATCGTCGCCAGGCAGCTTAAATCGCCAGCGAGATTCCGCGGACGACGGTGGACTCGCGTAGCCACCGTCGCCAGAAGGTGGACTTGGGTAGCCACAGTCTCCAGACGGTGGACTCAGCTGGAATCGAAATCCAACGCTTGGCATCGTTGGCTACGGATGACCCTTTGGCGATTTAGTTCTTGGAGACCGCTTTGCCTTGTTCATCCCATGCGCGAGGTTCGCCTTGGATTTTTCCATCGGCATAGGTAGCCAAAGCACGCTTCATACCGTTGGCATGACGCCAAATCCAATCCCCTGATTGCACCCCATCGACGTAGGCTCCGGTAGCCGACACTTCGCCTGTGCGATACCAGCTCTCATAGATTCCGTTTAGCTTGCCATGGACATAAGCACCTTTGGTACTGACCTGGCCGTTTTCATGGTAGGTCACAAAATCACCATGCAACTGGCGGCTAGTAGGTGCCGCATAACTAGCCAGTGTTGTGGTCTCCCAGTTATCTGAGGTGACCACTTGCTGCGCGGCGGTCAAGTATCGCATCACGCTCTTGACGCTTTTGTTGTTGTAATGCTCTGTTTCAACCGTCTGACGCTGGCCGGCCGTGTAATGATCTTCGCGTACCAGTTTGCCTTCGGTGTTCTTCTCGAAACTCATTCCGTTCAACACACCTTGACTGTACTCAGCTTGCATGAAGGTCTGGCCATTGGGGTGAAATAGAGTGAACGTGCCATGACGCACCCCGTGGCTCAATTGAATTTGGCATGCCACGCGTTTATCGCGATCCGCGATGACCCACACGCCATTCATTTCGTTAGCTTCAAACTCAACCGTCGACGTAAAGGGTGCCCTCAACTTGCTGAAGGGATAACTGGTCAGCAGTTTGGCGTCGCCTGGTTGCATAAACTTCGCCCATACGCCAGTGCGCTGGCCTAGTTGGTAGGAGCCAGTAACCAGCAAGTCGCCTTTGTCTGAATATTCTCGATAGTCACCATGGTTGGTGTAGTTTCCTTCGGCATCCAACGTTACTGCCCGCTCGACACGTAACTTGCCATTGGCATATCGATCGCGGACGGTCTCGCTGCCGCCGTCGATCGGCGAAAGACGTTGGGCACGACTGCCGGAGCTCGATATCAAAGCCACAGGCTTGCTGCTGGGTGTTGACGGCAGTACCGCTTCCTTGGCCAGTATTGGTTTGGGCGTTCCGGAAGTATCGTCTGATTCCTCGATCGATAAGATGGAACGACTGACTTTTTCTTGAGCAATCAGCCAACCAGGTACGAGGGACAAACCGACAGCCGAAGAAGTGACTGCTAGCAAACGAAAGAACGACAGCATAAGGGGCGCTCCAAACTGCTGGTGTATTCGCACATGAGGGCCATGCACGTTTGCTGTGGGGCAGCAACGCTTTGCGATAGCAACTCTATCGGCCGTGCAAGGCAATAAACTATCAGGATGCAATTGACATATGCGGAGATTCCCCCAAGCAGCGGTTGAGTAGGGTCCGCACCTTGCCAATCTTCACACAAGAAAACGGGGTCAGGTCTCATTAACCCTGCTGCTGCTGCTGCTGCTGCTGCTGCTGCGCGGCAGCGGGAACTAACCCTCCTGCTGCGTAGCAGCGGGAGGGTCGACCCGCGGCAGCGTGGGCGGGGAGGGCCGGCCGTGCTAACCAAGGCTCGAAGTACTTCGCTGCGGACTCGTCTGTGCGGCGCACGCACCCTCCCCGAAAAAACAGGCTGCAGTAGCGCCTGTTTTTTCGACCCTCCCGAAG
>JADLDX010000093.1 GCA_020846515.1 Pirellulaceae bacterium | reverse complement strand
TCCCAGGAAGAAGATGGTGTCACCAGGAACTCGCATCCATCGCAGGGTTTGCATAAGATCTGTCTGCATGAATTCACTACTGCGGGCGAACCAATAGCCGCTTTCTACCGAGGCTTTAGTTTGCAACAGGCCAACTGGTAGTAGGCTCAGTAGGCACATTGCCATGAGACCGACATTCATGCCCCAGAATCCTACTCTCAGCATGCCATCTTTCCAGGGACGCCCCGGAATCAGAACTCGCAGGCACATCAGCATGAGGCCGATCCCGAGCATCCCGTACACTCCGAAGAGCGCGGCGTGTGCGTGCAGTGGTGTCGTGTTCAAGCCCTGCATGTAGTAGAGTGCGATTGGCGGATTGATCATGAACCCAAATAAGCCAGCACCGATCATATTCCAGAACGCGACCGACACGAAGAAATAGATCGGCCATTTGTATCGCTGGACCCACGGAGACGCTTTGCTTCGTCTTAGGTCTTCCGTCGCATCGAAGCCGATGAGCGTGAGCGGCACCACTTCAAGTGCACTAAATACTGAACCCCATGCAAGCGCCACCGTCGGTGTTCCCGAGAAGTACAGGTGGTGGCAAGTTCCAATGATCCCGCCCGCCAGGAAAATCGTAGCCGACAGTAATGCCGCCGCTGCCGCTAAGCCAGGACGAACAAGGTTCAGTCGCATGAATACGAACGCGATCACCGTGGTCGCGAAGACTTCAAAGAAGCCTTCAACCCAAAGGTGAACGACCCACCACCGCCAGTACTCAACCATCGTCAGATGTGAGTGCTGCCCCCACGTCAACCCGGCTCCGTAAAACAATGCGATCGCGGCGGTCGCCACGGCCAGCAGTACGACGAGATGACGTTGGGAATTAGCTTCTGTCGTTGTGGGATCGGCCTTCTGACGCAGCGCGGGCCAAAGAACTCTCAGCATTAAGACTAGCCATAACAGCAGTCCACCCAATAACGCGATCTGCCAGATTCGGCCAAGCTCCACGTATTCGTAGCCCTGGTGTCCGAGATAGAACGAAACAGTGTCGCTCATGTAATTTTTGATGCTCAGCCATTCGCCCGTCAGTGAACCGACGACGACCAATAGCAGCGCTCCGAAAAGAATGTTGACCCCTAGACGCTGATACTTTGGTTCGTGATTGCTGACTAGCGGCCCGATAAACAGCCCGGCGGCGAGCCAAGCGGTTGCAATCCAGAACAATCCGATTTGGACGTGCCAAGTTCGTGAGACGCTGTAGGGTAAATACTCTGCAAGCGGAAAGCCGTAGAACCCTTCACCTTCAACACCGTAGTGAGCGGTTATGATTCCCAACGACATTTGAGCGAAGATCAATGCTGCAACAACCCAGAAATACTTGATGGTTGCCTTTTGCGATGGTGTCGCCTTCCACCGAGCCAGTGGATCGCTAGCAGCGATGCTATCAGGCTTTTCCTCATCTTCACGACGGGATGCGTACCACCACGCCATACCGGAAATCCCAGCCAGCAGCATGATGACGCTCACGCCGGTCCAGACAATGTTGTCACCTGTCGGGCGATTACCAACTAACGGTTCGTGTGGCCAATTATTGGTGTAGCTGGCAATGTCGCCTGGCCGCGTTGTCGAGGCGGCCCAAGATGTCCAAAATACGAAAGAGGAGAACTTGCGCAGCCGCTCTTCGCTCGAAATGGCTCCGGCTTGAATCGCGTAGTCGGCGTTTCCATCAATAAAGACGGTCCGGTAATGATCGACGTTGGACTCAAACGCCTCTGCCCGAATGGGATCGATGGTCACGACACCCGTTGATTCTTCATACGTGTTGTTTCGCATCAGGTCCGACAAGCGGCCACTTAGTTGAGCTTGTCGTTCGGAGTCAAGGTCTGCGAACGGCTTGCTGAATTCGGCTTTGGCCCACTTGTCGAGGATGAACACGGCCTCACGGTGCAACCAATCAGCCGTCCAGTCCGGGGCCACGTAGCTGCCGTGGCCCCAAATGGAGCCGACCTGCATACCGCCCAGTGACTGCCAAACGTTCTGGCCTTCGCCAACTTCACCACTGTCTATTAGCGTAGCGCCAGCAGTAGTTACAAACTTGTCTGGTATCGGTGGCATCTCCTGAAAGATGCGAGTCCCAATCCAACCAAGGACTAGGAATGAAAAAATCATCACGGCCCCGAAGGCCATCCATAAGCGTTTCATTGATTTAACTTTCAGAGCTATCGGGACCTGTGACCAAGGTCTCTTGTTTTGGTTTTATGACTATGCGTTTCTCTGAACTAGACTGACGCGGCGACCAGATCTTCTTTCGGCCCGAAGAACTCATCTCGAATTCGATCCTCTGCGACGCCAAGCTCTTGCAATGAAGTGTGGACGTTTCGCATAAACGGTTTGGGCCCGCAGAAGAAGAACTCGGCCTCGGAATAGGGAGTCCAGTCTCTGAGCAGATCTGTCGTGATAAATCCCGCCGTATCACACTTTCCGCCTTCCACGTCGCCGGATAGAGGCGCATCGAATATGACCTTCGTACTGACATTGCGTCCCGACACCGCGAGATCGCGAAGCTCGCCCGCAAATGCTTGTACCTGACTATTGCGAGCAGCCTGTATGAAGCAAACCTTTGCTTCTGGATTTTCTTTGACGAGAGACTTGGCCATGGACAGCAGTGGAGTCACGCCAATTCCGCCGGCGATCAAAACGATCGGCTTTGCAACGGCCGCTGGATCAATCGTGAATTCGCCGCAAGGCGGACCTAGTTCGATGCGGTGTCCCTCTTCGACTGCGTCGTGCAAATGATTGGAGATCAAGCCGTCGGGTGCATCCGGAGCGAGACGCTCTTCGCGTTTGACACTGATTCGGTAATGGGGCTGGCTCGCGCAATCCGAAAGGCTGTAGTTCCGTGGTGACGTTGGTGTATGAGGATGATCGATGTGAACGGTGATATATTGACCTGGCTTGAACGGTGGAAGCGGGCCGTCGTCAGCGGGTTTCAGGTAGAACGAGGTTACCAATGAGCTTTCAGGAACCTTCTTCGCGACGACGAATGTTCGCGTGCCGTTCCAGCCGCCGGGCAGCGAAGCCTGCTCTTCGTAAATCGCCCCTTCACGTCCGATGAATAGGTCGGCCAAAAATCCGTATGCCTCGGCGACTGCTTCGACGATTTCGTCGGTAGCTCCATCGCCCATCACAT
>JADLDX010000092.1 GCA_020846515.1 Pirellulaceae bacterium | reverse complement strand
GTGACTGATGAACAGAGTACGCCTACGGCTGACTGTTAAACGACGGTACGCCTGCGGCTGACTGTTAAACGATCTACGATGGAGGCGTTACCAAATGCGGACCCGTGTTTCGGGCGCGATGTACATCGGCTCACCGGGCTTGACGTCGAAGGCTGCGTAAAAAGCGTCCATGTTGGAGACGATGCCGTTGACGCGATAGCGGCTGGGGGAGTGCGGGTCGTCCAGCAAGCGACGGCGCAGTTCGGGTTCGCGATACAGTCGCCGCCAAACTTGCGCCCAACCCAAGAAGAATCGCTGATCGCCGGTCAAACCATCGATCACCGGCGCGGGCTGGCCACCTAGTGAGTTTTGGTAAGCCGAATAGGCAAAGTTCAAGCCGCCCAGGTCGCCGATGTTTTCGCCCAGCGTCAGCTCGCCATTGACCGCCATATCTTCAAACGGTTTGTAGGTGTTGTATTGGCCGATCAAATCCTTGGCTCGGCGTTCGAATTCGCCGCGGTCTTCCTCGGTCCACCACTTGCGCAAATTACCATCGCCGTCGTATTGACTGCCCTGGTCATCAAAACCATGGCTCAACTCGTGACCGATGACGGCTCCGATACCACCGTAGTTGACTGCGTCATCAGCCGCCATATTGAAGAAGGGTGGCTGCAGAATGGCCGCTGGAAAGACGATCTCGTTCATCAGCGGGTTGTAGTAAGCGTTGATGGTTTGGGGCGTCATCAACCATTCGGTGCGATCGATGGGACCGCCCAGTTTATCGATCTGGCGTTCGAGTTCAAAGACCGAGGAACGGATGAAATTACCCGCGATGTCATCACCGGCGATCGAGAGCTTGGTGTAATCCTTCCATTTGTCGGGATAGCCAATTTTCGTAGCGAACTTGGCCAGCTTTTCGCGAGCCTGCTTCTTGGTGGCTGGTCCCATCCATGGCAAGGCATCGATGCGTTGGCCGGCGGCTACCTTTAAATTCTCCACCAACTGCAGCATGCGCGCCTTGGCTTGGGGGGCAAAGTGTTTCTCAACATAGAGTTTGCCTAGGACTTCACCGATGACACGATTGGTGGCTTCGACACCGCGACGCCACAGCGGCTTCTGCTCGGCCACACCACTAATCGTCGTCTCATGAAAATCGAAATGGCGCCGTTCGAGCGCTTCGGTCAGCACCGGCGCATAAGCGTCGATTACTTGATAGGTAAAGTAATTTTTCCAAGTATCCAGCGGCACCTCTTGGATCAAGCCAGCTAGACCCTTCACAAAGCTAACTTGCTGCACAATGGCGGATGACTCTTTATCAAAGCCGAGCGTTCTGACGAAGGCTGGCCAGCCCAGTTGCGGCATTTCAGAAGCCAGTTCGGTGTGCGGTAGTTTATTGTAAGTCTTGACCGGATCGCGGTTGGCCACGTTCGTCCATTGAATTTCGGCCAGTTTCGCTTCGAGTTCATAGACCTTTTGGGCTTGGCTATCCGCGTCGGCCACGCCGGCCGCGGTCAGCATGTCGCGCGTGTAGGCCCGCAGGGCCGCTTGCATATCCAGGTATCGCTTTTCGTCTTTCAAGTAATAATCGCGGTCCGGCAGCGAGAGCCCTGACTGGCCGACATAAACTGCATACTGCGCGCTGCGTCGAGCATCGGGTTCCACATAGACGCTCAGTACGGTGCCGACACCTTCGCGGTACAGGGCCGCGGCCAGAGGCAATACCTCATGCTTTTCCTTGAGGTTGGCAACCTTTTTAAGTAGACCTTCAATCGGTTCGATACCCAGTTGATTGCGACGCGCCAGGTCGGTGTAGCTGCGATAGAAATCGCCGACCTTCTGGCGATCACTGCCCGGCGCAGCCTGTTTGTCTGCCACCGCTTCATCGATGATGGCTCTTACCGCCGCGAGCGTGTTATCGTCCAACACCGAGAAGGCACCGTAGTTGGAACGATCGGCAGGGATCGGAGTGTTCTGCAGCCAGCCATCGTTGACGTATTCATAAAAATCAGCGCCGGGTGTCTTCGTCTGACTGATATTGGCTTTGTCGATGCCCGAACTCAACTTGGGCTCGGCCGCGACAGCCGATAGCGACAATACTGAGAGCGACACTGTAGAGAGGGCCTGGGCCAAGTACGAAATACGCATGGGTCTAAGTTCTCTTGGATATTTTTTAGGAAATGAAGGTCCAGTACGTCACTGTTCTTAGTCGGGGTGCCTCAGCCCGACAGGGCAACGCTGTGAAGCATTCTTTGCTCGTGAAACCCGGCATTTGTAGCGGTTGGGCGCAAGCCCTCCGGTTCCTATAACTACCGGGATATACCGGACGGCTTGCGCCGTTCCGCTTCTAAAATGCTTCACAGCGTTGCCGACAGGGGATCACAATTGCGAGTAACCGGTTGGCTCCCAGTTACTCTTGTGGATCTTGCTGACGGTACCTTTATACTTGGCGACTTCGCGGAGCACTTTCCACTCCGCATTTTCGGAGAAGCGTTTCCAGGCGGCGGCTAGTTCGTCGGCGTTGTCGTAGACGGTCATGTAAGTCAGATTGGGCATGACGTCACCGACGACGGCCTGGCCCATAAAGACCGGTTGAATATCGCATGCCAGGAAGATAGGTACTTCGCCCGAGTTAAACATTTCAACTTTCAGGTGACCAAGTTGCTCGCTCGGACTTTCATAGGTTCGCAGTTCGAACAATCGCTTTTGGTCAGCCGCCTTTTGCTTGGGTACCTTGACATGAGGCCAGGCATCGAACGAGACGAGTAGTTCACTGCTGATTCGAGCCAGCAGCGGTTGATCGCTAGGCGTCTTCAAGTAATCGGCCGCGGCCTTTTGGTATTGAGCATCGGCCGCCACGCGCGCATTGGCATGGACCAAGATCTCAGTGCCTTTGGCTGGAAGCAGGAGCATGACTTTAGGAGTCGAGCTGTCCGGCTTGGGTGCGCCTGGAACAGGTGAGGGCTGTTGATCGGCCATTTTGAATGCGCCGACTGGTTGAATTCCCAGTCGATTCAACGCTGGAATCAGCGCATCAGCGGCATACTTATCAAACGCTGCCACTGCGGCAGCTTCTTTAAAGGTATAGGTGCGCAGTTCCAGCACATGCTTGTTCACTGGTTCGTCTCCGAGACTAGTCCTTGATATCCAGCAGGCAGCCAAGGCGGCCAGGGCAGTCAAAAAGCGTAAAGTTTGCATAGTAGTGGATGCCTCCTGTGGGGGAATTGATTCCAAGTGCGGTGATCGCTTCAGGAGGTTATCATACACGATCGATTGAGTCTGGACTGTGAGGAACACTCAGAGGAGTATTCTATGAAGTTACTAAGCATTACTCAGCGCATTACTCTGCCGTCGTGGTGGTTATTGACCGTGATGGTGGCGAGCGGCGCGTGGGCCAGCGAATTAGCCAGGTTGCCAGCGAAACTGGATGGTCATTCATGGACCGAGCAAGCGCCGCGGGACGAAGTGCGACCGCGTTTCTTCGTAACACCCGCGGATAAAGCGACACCTGCCAATAATCAGGTCGGGCCGGCGCTGGGGATGCAAGCGGAGATCGCCGGGGTTGACGGTTGGTGGCAAACGGAACTGCCCATCCAAGGCGGTCAAACTTACCAGGTCTCACTGCAGCGTCAGATTCAAGGCGTCAGCACTCCCCATCGCAGTACAGTAGTGCGCATCGATTGGTTGAACGCCAAGAATCAACGCGTGCCCAGCGCCAGACCTTTCGTGAAAGGCATTCTGGAAGGCTACAACGATATGCAGCAGCCGGATTACCTCGAGGAACCACGGACGAAAGCCGATTGGCAATTGCTCACGGGCACTTTCCTATCGCCTCCGACGGCTGTGAAGGCTCGCCTCGAATTGCATCTGCGTTGGTGCGACCCAGGCGCCACGGTTCACTACCTCGATCTGAAATTTGAAGCAGTCCAGCCGGTCAAGCCACGGCTGGTAAAGCTGGCTACGATCCATCTGCAACCGCGTGGCGGCAATCTGCAAGCCAATCGCGAAGCCTTTGTGCCGGTGGTGACCGAGGCCGCTCAAGCCGGTGCGCAGTTAATCGTGTTGCCGGAAACGTTGCCCTATTATGGCACTGGTCTGACACCGCTGGAGTCGGCGGAGACCGTACCGGGACCATCGACCGAGTTCTTCGGCGCTCTGGCCAAGAAACTGCAAGTGCACATCGTGACGACCTGCTTCGAAAAAGATGGCCATCATCTCTTCAACACGGCGATGTTGATGGGCCCCGACGGCCAGATGATCGGCCGCTATCGCAAAGTGTGCATCCCGCGCGGTGAGATCGAGGCCGGTGTGGAGCCTGGCACGGAGTACCCCGTCTTCGAAACCAAACTAGGGCGCATCGGCATGATGATTTGTTACGACGGTTTCTTTCCACAGGTCGCCCAGCGCTTGACCGACAATGGCGCCGAAGTCATCGCCTTTCCAGTCTGGGGCTGTAATCCCTTGTTGGTGCGAGCGCGAGCGGCTGAGAATCAAGTGGCCATCGTCTCGAGTACTTACACCGAGCCGGATCGCGATTGGATGATCTCCGCCGTCTACGATCCCAATGGTGCGATTGTCGCTCAAGCCACTAAGTGGGGCACCTTTGCACTGGCCGAACTGGATCTCAGTCGTCCTCCCTATTGGCCGAGCCTGGGCACCCATCGTTCCGAACGTTTTCATCATCAACCCTAATTGGACAGCGCCACATTGAATCAGCCGCTGGGCGTTAGCCGTTAGCCCCGGTTTTTTCAGCGAAAACCGTGGCTAACGCCAATACGGCTAATATCTAAGAAATAGCAGCGAATCACTGTGAATTCGATTCAAAGTGGCGCTGTCCAGCTAAACAACCAAGCGGGACATTGATCGAAAGAGACGCCTATGACTTATTATCGCCCTACGATTTCCGACTGTGAACACTTCGATGACAAGGGTTACCTCTTGATCCCCGAGTTGTTCACGGCGGCAGAGGCCGAGCAACTGCGCGTCACGGCCCACGCCGACGAATCGCTCAAATCGCGAGCCACCACTCGTAGCGATGCGCAAGGCGGATCAACCACCTTGGCTTTGGCCAACGAACTGGGCGATGGTTTGTATGCGCGAATCGTGCGCAGCCGACGAGTCGCTGAGAGTATGGCCACCTTCTTGCGCGACGAAGTCTATCATTACCATCACAAGATGATGCTGAAGGAACCGTTCGTCGGTGGCGCTTGGGAATGGCATCAGGATTATGGCTACTGGTACAACTACGGTTGCCTGTATCCGACGATGGGCAGTTGCTTTATTGCGGTCGATCGAGCGACTCGGGCCAATGGTTGTCTGCAAGTCATCCCAGGCTCGCATCATCTGGGGCGGATCGATCATGGCCAGGTTGGTGGTCAGACCGGCGCCGATGCCCAGCGCGTCGCCGCTGTGCTCGAACGCTTGCCCCTGGCGTATGTGGAGATGGAACCGGGAGACGGTCTGTTCTTTCACGGCAACCTGCTGCATCGCTCAGATCAAAACACCAGCCCCGATCCACGCTGGGCTTTAATCTGCTGCTACAACACGCGGCGCAATGATCCCTACAAACAATCGCGTCATCCCAACTATACACCCCTGGACTTGTTGGACGACGAGGCGGTGTTTGCGACTGGGCCGTGAATGGCCAGTGGTCGCCTTTCACGTCTGCAGAAGGCGACCAACCAATTGCGCTCTATGCAGGCTGCTGAACGAGCGCGGCAGTAAAGCCGAGCACGTCATCGCGTTTGACGCACAGTTCACGCATGGTGTCGAAACTGCCCATGCGTTCGCTCAGCTCTAGCATGCTGGGTGCGATGCCCATCAACCGCGCGTCCGGCGGCAAGCGTTTGGCGAATTCTTGGATGGCTGCCTCATGGCGACCCACTCGCGAGAGCAAGTCGATCAGGACTTCGATGGCGATGTTGCCGAACTGACGTCGATCAACGGAATCTGCTTTTTGAGTGAAATATCGAATACCAGCGTCCACCTGTTCGCCCAGCAAGGCACCGAAGAAAGCCAACGAGGCCGGATAGAGATCCAGGAACGGCTCTTCGCCAGGATACTGGAACTGGGGATGGAGATGACGACCGTATTGAGCCAGGTCATAGACCAATCGCAGTTGGTCTTTATCATCCAACACGCGCGCAAAGCGTACGGTCGATGCCAGGTGGGTCGTGTCCAAATGGTACGTGCCGTCGCGCAGCAGCGTGGGTCGCGCGGCTAGCATCGCAGAAAGCGTTGATTCAGTAGGCGCATGGCCTTCCTTCTGGGTGATGTCGTGTCGGACGTTCTCCAGCAGTTCACCATGGACATGCTGGACCAGCAGGGCTGCAGCGGCTTGTTGGTCGCGGCGCGGTCGCGCGGCGATGGCCGTTTCAAACAACGTGATACTATTGCAGGTACCCATGCGGGTCAGAGCCAATCGATAACCGGAGGCTACGTCGACCCCTTCGTGGACCAGAATTTCCAGCAGAGCATCGGTATTCTCTTCGTCCGGCTGGATGTTGGCCAGGGCGTCGGCCGCGGCCTGGCGGTCGCCGACCGGTCGCATGTACATCCAACCTTCGCGAACCTTACCTTGGCGCAGTAGCCCTTCGCCGACCCGGCGGCAGGCTTCCAGCAGACCGCGTTCGATCTTGAGCTCAGTCTCTTCATCCAGCCGCTCGTCGCGATTGGTCTGCGTCGGCACCAGCCCCAAGTTCAAACGTGTTCGCATTTTGAGGGCTTCGAACAACTCGTGATATCGGTGTTGGCTTTCCAGGAATTCGATAACCTGATCGACCGCCGCCTTGGCTCCGGATGCCTGGCAGGTTTCGGACAGTTGTTGATAAAGTTCCGTTGTTTCAGTCATGAAGTGTTTCAACAGTGTTAGCGGGACGACCACGCGAAGTGGGCGGATCTTAAGCCATGCCCCCTGGCAAAAGCCGGCTGAAAAGGGGACAACAGCAACAGTCCTCAGAGGTAGGACTCGACAGTATAACCCGCTCGCGAGAGAAAGACGACTCGACTGCCATGACAGATACTGCCCCCTCTCTTGAAGGTCTGCGCGTAGCCTCGTTGGAAAGCCGCCGTCGTGACGACATGGCTCGCATGATCGAACGCTTTGGCGGTCAAGCATTTGTGTCGCCCTCGATGCGCGAAGTGCCCATCGAGGAAAATCGTCCGGCCATCGAATTTGCCTATCGTGTGATCACGGGCGAATTTAATATGGTCATCTTCTTGACGGGCGTTGGGCTGAGACACTTGATAACGGCCATCGAGAAGAACGTTGATAAACAGCGCTTTATTGACGCTCTGTCCGATATCACCACCGTGGTCCGCGGTCCCAAGCCGGCCGTGGCCATGAAGGAATTGGGGCTGACACCGACGATCAAGGTGCCCGAACCGAACACCTGGCGCGAATTGCTCAAGACGCTGGACGAGCAAGGTGGGGTGACCAACATGAAGATCGGCCTGCAAGAGTATGGCAAGCCGAACAGCAGTCTGATCGCCGGCTTGGAGGCGCGTGGCGCGCAGGTGGTCAGCGTGCGCGTTTATCAGTGGGATCTGCCCGAGGACACCGAACCGCTGGCTCAGAACATCCGCGCCATGGCTAGTGGCCAACGCGATGTGTTGCTGCTGACCAGCGCGCATCAAGTCGCCAACATGCTGCGGATGGCTGCCGATATGGGTTTAGAGGACGAACTGCGTCAATCGCTAAAGAACATGATCGTGGCCTCGATCGGACCGACCACCAGTGAGATGTTAGTGCAGAATGATTTGCCGGTCGACCTGGAACCGCAGCATCCCAAGATGGGCCACCTCGTTCAGGAGACCGCCGAACGTGCTGGTAGTTTGTTAGGTGGTCGAGCGGCGCGTCAAGTCGCGGTGCGTCACAGCAGCTTTCAACCCATCGATCGTACGGCCGCCTGGTACGACGGACCGTTCATGCGAGCTTGTCGCCGCGAAGCTTCGTCGGTGACGCCGATTTGGTTGATGCGACAAGCCGGTCGTTATATGGCCGAGTACCGCGCGGTGCGTGAGAAGGTTGGATTTTTGGATTTGTGCAAGAACCCGGCTTTGTGCGCGGAGGTCATGGTCACGGCCGTCGATAAGTTGAAGGTTGATGCCGCGATTATTTTTTCCGACTTGCTACCCATTCTCGAACCGATGGGCATGGATCTGGAATTTGCAAAGGGAGATGGACCGGTCATTCACAATCCACTACGCGAAGCCAAGGATGTGGAGCGCGTGAGTGAGCTGGAGAATATGGAGTCGTTGGACTTTGTGATGCAGACGGTCACGATGACTCGCGCGGCACTGCCGCCTGAGATACCGCTGATCGGTTTCGCTGGCTCGCCATTTACGCTGGCCAGTTACATGATCGAGGGTGGATCCAGCCGCAACTATCACCATACGAAAATGCTGATGTATCG